>NZ_DAMBTF010000002.1:0-191869 GCF_032054185.1 Proteiniclasticum sp. | reverse complement strand
AAAAGTATTCGTGGTCTATAGGCATTACAAATATGGGGACCTCTGATTATTTTTTCCTACAGTAAATTGACACTATCGAAATTCACCTTAAAAGTGTTATATTGGCACGATAAAGGATATAATGAGGGTAATATAAAACTGTCTTTTAAAAACTAAGGAGGGTCAATATGAAAACAGTAAGACTATCAGATACCCTGACCATGGATAGAATCATCCATGGACACTGGAGACTTCTGGACTGGAAGATGACAAAGGAAGAACTCCTGCACTTTATCGAAGAGGTGATGGATCTTGGAATCACCACAGTGGATACTGCAGATATCTATGGAGGATTTTCCTGTGAAGAGGCTTTCGGTGAAGCGCTGAAACTGAAAAAGGGCCTCAGAGAGAGGCTCACCATCGTCACGAAATGCGGCATTGTATTTCCCTGCGAAAACAGACCTCAGTTCAAAACCCATCACTATGACAATTCAAGAAAGCATATTCTCACTTCAGTGGACAGATCACTGAAGAATTTCGGTACAGATTATCTGGATCTTCTTCTTATCCACAGACCGTCGCCATTTATGGATCCAGCTGAAGTAAGTGAGGCATTCAGAGAACTCTATCAGTCCGGAAAAGTTAGAAACTTCGGTGTATCAAACTACAAGCCTTCCCAGTTCGAGCTGCTCAGCTCCTATGTGGAATATCCTCTGGTCACAAATCAGGTGGAAATATCACCTCTCACGCTGGACGTCTTTCAAGATGGTACCATGGACAGCATCATGACAAGAGGACTATATCCTATGGCATGGTCACCGCTTGCAGGGGGAGAGCTCTTCACCGGAAAATCCGAAAGAGCCATAAATGTCCGGAACATGCTTCTTGCCATCGGTGAAAAGCATAATGAAGACCGTATCGACACGCTAGCCTATGCATTCCTTCTCAGTCATCCTGGTAAGATCCTGCCTATCGTAGGTTCTGGAAAGATCGAAAGAATAAAGAACGCAGTGGATGCACTGGATATCCGGTTTTCCGCTGAGGACTGGCTGTCAGTCTATAAGGCATCCATAGGAGAAAGCTTACCTTAAAGCACAGACTATAAATTAGGGGGTGAACATCATGGCAAGTAATAAAGACCAGTTTGAAAGTGAAAGAGAGAAAGTCACCTTAGGCGAAGATCGTTTTCGTGAACTGCCAAGGGTAGAGGAAGAAAACAGGAAACAGAACGGGCAGGATGAAGTCATCGAGGTGGACAGGGTCATTGTGGACAATGAAAAGATCCCTGATAAAAAAAGACCCGGAAGAAGGTGGAAGTCCTTCGGTATCCTTGCCGCAATCGGTCTTGTTCTGACGATATTTTCGGAAACCATAAGAGCTGCAGTATTCAGAAGTGAGGATTCACTGCTCTTTGTTCCAAAGGGAGGGATTCTGATTCCACCTGTAGGCGTGATCCTGATTACCCTAGGCACTGCACTTGTCATCATCGCCTTCATCTCGCTGTTCAACAGACGAGGCAGACTGACCGGGCAGAAGAAGGGGATAGCCATACTGATCGGTGTCCTTCTCATCGTTTTCGGTGTCAGCACCTTTTTCCGGTATGTGGACTTCAGAGAAAATACGGTAACCGACAGAACACTTCTGACCACAAGATCCTATACCTATCTGGATGTGACCGAAGTCAATGCTTCAACCATCGTTGAAGGAGAAGACAACCGTCTCAGCTACAACTATATCTTCCAGAACGGCAGAAGCTATGACATCAGAGTCAATGAGACAAACATGATGGAGGTCCGAAAGATCGATACGAAGATCAAGGGAACAGCCAGAAGATCCATCGACAACTATGCCATACAGGAAATGGAAAGAATGAAGATGTATACCAAGGAAGAAGCCCTTAATCTCTTCATCCTTGAATAGAAGAGTAAAAAAGAAAATCCCTTCAGCACAATCAACTTGCTGAAGGGGTTATTTTTTCGCGATGATTAATTATCGTAAATGAGATCAGATCTGGTCGATATTTTCTTCAAGAAGACTTTTCGACAGATCGATGAACCTCTTGTCCTTTGAGGAATTGAAGATTCTGACGCTGCCATCATTGTCGTCTGCGCTTAGAAGATTCTTTTCGACAAGCACATCCTTAAGATGCCTAGCCGTGCCTTCACTGCCGTCGACAATTAGGACGTCTTCACCGAAGATTCTCCTTAAAGAGGGCTTCACAAAGGGGTAATGGGTACAGCCAAGAACCACCGCGCTGATGTCCCTGTCCACTTTTTCAAGTGCATCTCTAAGATAATCATAGCTTCTCTGCTGGTACTGGTCTCCGCTCTCAATGATTTCCACAAGACCTGGTAGGGGAAGGCTGATGATTTTTCTTGACTCCGCATATTTCTCGGACAGCTTTCTGAACTTATTCTCCTGCAGAGTTCTGATGGTTGCAAGGACCAGGATCTTACCGTCTTCGGTATGGTCTATGGCCACCTTTAAGGCAGGTTCTATGCCGATGACGGGAATATGGCTGTATTTTTCCCTGATTTCTTCAATGGCCGCGCTGGTTGCCGTATTGCAGGCGACTACAATGGCCTTGCAGTCGAAAGAGAGAAGAAAATCCATCGCATCAAAGGACATCTTTCTGATGATCTCTACGTCTTTATCCCCATAGGGTGCGTGGACGGAGTCTCCGAAATAGATGAAGTCCTCATATGGCAGGAGCTCTACCGCTTTTTTCAGTACACTGATGCCGCCGACACCAGAGTCAAAAAATCCTATGGGTTGTCTTTTTGCCATTATGGTTTCCTCCGATTGATTTCTCATGCGTATTTGTCTACACCCTATTTTAGCAAATCGAATGGTTAAGTACAATTATCGTCAAGGAGGAAACTTGAGCTGAATGTAATGCCGCATTGCAGTTATCGGTTATAAAAGCGTGATTCTCAGATGCTTTCTTTTTCCGACGGTCACAACGAAGCTTCCACTTTCAGGGATTTCTAATTCTTCCACGATCTTCTTTCCGTCTACGGAAATGCCGTTCTGCGCAAGAAGTCTTCTGTAGTCATTAAGACTCGATAACAGGCCGTGTTCCTTAAGAATATGCCCAAGGCTGAAATTCTCCCTCTTTGACTCTGCTTCAGGAAGATCATCGGGAAGCTTATCCTGTGAATAAACCTTGATGAAGGTTTCTTTTGCGGCCTGTGCATTCTCCTTATCATGGTAGATTGCTGTAATTTCTTCTGCCAGTCTCATTTTGATCTCTTTGGGATTCTCAAGCTTCATTCTTTCTTCAAGCCTTTCGATTTCATCGGGAAGAAGATCGGTCACAAGGCTGAAGTATTTGATGATGAGATCATCCGGTAGAGTCATTACCTTGCTGAACATGGTTTCGGGATCTTCATGGATGCCTACATAATTGCCGAGACTCTTGCTCATCTTGTTTACACCATCCAGGCCTTCAAGAAGGGGCATCATGATCACCGTCTGAGGCGAAAGACCTTTCGATTTCTGTAGGGTTCTGCCCATGAGGAGATTGAAGGTCTGGTCTGTACCACCAAGCTCCACATCGGCATTTATGGCGATGGAATCGTAGGCCTGCATGAGGGGATAAAGGAATTCATGGATGCCTATGGGAAGCTGGGACTCATATCTCTTCCTGAAATCCTCTCTTTCGAGCATACGTGCAACGGTTGTCGTTTTGGTCAGATCGATGATATCGTGAAGCCCGAGTTTTTCAAGCCATGTGCTGTTGAAATGAACAACCGTCTTCTTTTCGTCCAGAATTTCAAAAATCTGATCGGTATAGGTTCTGGCGTTGATCGCCACCTGCTCCTTTGACAGCTGGACTCTGGAGACAGATTTCCCTGTGGGGTCTCCGATCATACCGGTGAAATCTCCGATGATGATATGAACTTCATGACCCAGGTCCTGAAATGCCTTCAGTTTTCGAAGGACGACCGTATGACCGAGATGGATGTCCGGTGCACTGGGATCAAGTCCCAGTTTCACACGCAGAATCTTCCCGCTTTCAAGTTTTTCTTCCAGGTCCTTTTCTCCGATAATTTCTTTCGATCCATTACGGATCATTCTCATAATGTCACTGATTTCCATAATTTTTCCCTCTCTTCCATAATTTCTGACAACAAAAAAGCCTTCATCCTGTAAAGGATGAAAGCTAAGCTTCATGGTACCACCTTAATTTATCTCCCATGTCACCATGGGAAAACTTATCGGGTACATTCATACCCTAGCACGATATCGGGTGCAGTCTACCGGAACAGCCTACTCTGCAAAAAACTGCATTTTGGTGCTCAGCTCGGAGATGTATTCATCTTAGGCTGCCTGTTTCCTCACACCAACCGGAAACTCTCTTAAGGCTCACCAGAGACTACTCGTTCTCGTCATCGCTTTTTTTGATTTAAGCACTATTCTATACATACATTTCGGTTAAGTCAATGCCCTTATTTAGAACATTCCCTCATACTTTTCAACCGAGCTTGCCAGCATATATCCGCATACGATGAGATACAGAGGGGTAAAGGCTGGGCTTTTCAGGAAGAATTCGAATACTCCGTTGGGTGCGAAATTATTTCCGGGTTCAAAGAGTGCAAGGATGCCTATGGTGATGAAGATGGTCAGTCCTGCAAGACCCAGTGCAAGCTTCAGCTGGCTGATCTTTACCCTCAGTCTGCTGGTGAGGTACTGACTCAGATCGTTTCCGCCAAGGACAATCCCGAAGAGGGAGAAAACAATCACCGTTACGATGAGAATATAGACACTGTAATAATTTCCGCTGCCGTTACCTGTGCCAAGACCCAGGAACAGTTCTCCGATGACAGCCAGGGCAATAAGGCTTAAAAATTTTAGTATTGCTTTAAACTGCAGATTCATAAATAGTGCGTCGGCAATAGACGCCATTCCCCCTTTTTCATGATATCTAAATAATTTTATACATTTAGCAATATTATAACGTATTGCAATTGTTTTTGTTAGTAGGGTATAGAAATAAACTGAAGCTCATACGTGACTGAACGATCCTGTACCGATGAAGCAGAGGAGTAATCTGATTCAATAAAAAAAACCCCTTTTATGGGGTTATGAAATATTAGAAAGGCTCAAAGAACCTGCGCTGATTCTTGATGGCCTGCTGGTGTGATTATGGGAAGATAATCTCACCCGGGTAGTGATGATGCACTACGAACTACTGTTCTGATTTCAGTATAATACAAACACTCGTTCTAGTCAACAGTAATTTAATTTTTCATTTAGGGAGAAGTATTGGTATAATGTAGAAGAAAATATTAAATGACAAGGAGCGTAATCAAATGAATCCAATAGTAACCATAAAGCTTGAAACAGGAAAAGAAATCAAAATCGAACTGTATCCTGAAATCGCACCAAACACCGTTGCGAATTTCGTCTCACTGGTCAAGAAGGGATTTTACAATGGACTGAAGTTCCATCGTGTCATTCCAGGCTTCATGATCCAGGGCGGATGCCCTCAGGGAATCGGAATCGGCGGACCAGGACACCACATCAAGGGTGAATTCAGCGGAAACGGCTTCAAGAATGATCTTAAGCACACCAAGGGTGTCATCTCCATGGCGAGAAGCCAGCACAATGATTCTGCAGGAAGCCAGTTCTTCCTCATGGTCGCAGATTCACCACATCTAGATGGACAGTATGCGGCATTCGGTCAGGTGACTGAAGGAATAGAGAATGCCATGGAAATCGTAAGAGTGGACAGAGACTACAGAGATATGCCAAGGGTAGACCAGATCATGTCTGAGGTCACTGTTGAGCATGCTGAAGAAATCGGGGAACCAGAAGTCATCAAGTAAATGTCAGTGTGTGTTAAATATCAGTTTTCAGGAGAGAAAAATGACAGATAACAGAAAAATACTGGTCTACGGACTCAGTGAAGAAGAAAAGGAAAGACTTGCAGGTGAAGGCCTTAATCTTCACCAGATCCATAACGGAAATGCCGGAGGAACTCTGGCGGAGCTCATAGAGAGCAAGGAGATCCCTCATATAGGTGAACCCCTTGGTGTCGTCAAGATCATGATCTTCTGCGGCTATGAGACCAATGACGAACTCAAGGAAATCATAACGAAGATCAGGAAAGAGCATGTCTTCGGTTCAATCATGGCTGTGATCACGAAAACGAATCTGAACTGGAAGTTTGACTATATGATTGAACATCTGCTGGAAGAAAGAGAAGAGAACAAGCAGATCGAAATGGAAAGAAGAGCGAAATTAGCAGAAAATCTGGGGTGAGAAAATGGCTAGAGTAGGAGACGAGCTTAAAAAGTCAAGGCAGGAATCTGGCATGACTTTGAAGCAGGTCGCAAAAAAACTCGGTGTATCGGAAAGCTTTGTAAGTGAAGTCGAGCAGGGCAGAAGAGTCATCAATGAAGATCTGATCAAGAGATTTTCAAAGGTGTTCGATAAGAAGATTACAACCATCGGTCTAGGCTCGCTTGAAGAATCAGCGGCCCAGTCCGAATCTTTCGAGAGAACCAAGGAGTTCATCAAGAAGGAAGTCTATGTGGCACCGAAAACACCGGTTAATGATTTATGGAATCAGGCATTCGGTGAGAATATCAAAAACGTGCCCATCTATGACTATGAAATGAAAAACCCTGTGGCACACAAAAGCCATGTGGTGGAAAACAAGAAGATAGACGGGCATCCCATGGATAAAGTAGCGATGCTGAAAGTGGAGAATGATGACCTTAAAGGATATCGTATCCATAAAGGCGATCTTGTTACCGGAGTGGAAGCCAAGGATATTCAGGGTACGCAGATTATGCTCATCTCCTATAAGGGGAAGAACATCCTCCGAAAGGTGAGAAATCTCAATAACGGAAATGTTGAGCTTCTGAACTTTAACGAGAGTCAGAGATCCGAAATTGTACCGATCAAGGAAATCAGGACAGTGCTGAAGCTATACAAAGTTGAAGTCAGTTTGTAGAGACACCATATTTAATATAGAAAGCTATACGAAAAATGACCCTTTCCATTCTGGAGAGGGTCATTAGTATTTCATGGGTTAACCTGCTGCAATATAATTAGGTCTAAAGTTTAGAAGTATCATTCTAAAATACATTCTGCGTAGATTCAAGATGCTTCGCTTTAAAGCTTTTACCTTAACCTTTCTTCCTCGAAGATCACATTGCCAGAACCATCATAAGCAACGATTCCCCAGAACTCAAATTCACTTTCCCAGGTAATAAGAAACATATCCTCGTAGAATTCCCGCTGGGTGAGTACCGTTCCATCTCTTAAATGGACCTCCACCTTATCGATGTTTGGGTCATTAAGGATCCCGAACGCTCTGGCATTAGGCTGACTGTATTGAGACGCATAGAAAAGCGGCTTATCATAATTTATCTCTAAGCCTGTGACATCTCCACCGAAATGCCAGAAGAATCTGTTGGATTTTTTAATGATACTGCAAGAAATCCATCGATCATATTTCCCGAGAAAATATTTCCCACCGGTAAAATCTTCCACATGGACAACAGTGGATGGACCATAATGAATACTTCTTTCAGATGCCCGGTAAGCAGCTGTAGGATCTAAATAGATTGCTTTGGAATATATAACCAGAAACAAAACCGAAAGAATTAGAATATTTCTCATAAGTTTCTTTTTTCTATTCATGAGCTGCACCTGCCTTCAATGGAACCTCCACCTTGTAGTATCTATTGTAAAAATCATACTCAATAATCAGTTTCTTCGAATATTTAGGAAAGTTGTGCACTGTCCAGAGTCCTCTTGAAAATGATGAAAATCCAGAGCCAAAGAAATAATCCTTGCCTGTTTCATCCATAATCGTTCCAATATTCCCCAAGCTCCATCCCATTCTATTAAAACTGGTATCTATCTGTCTGTAAATAATGTTCATATCACCATTTTTCTCATAGATGACCTCATCAAATTTAATTACCCGATCATCGATTTTTACTTTTTCATCCACATCTATCCGGTAGAGGATATCTTCTTCAGGGATAGTCCTTGCCGGGTTTCTATCCAGAATAATCATGCCGAGCGGCATTATAAAAGCAAAAACAAAATAAATCACAATAATTCCGACTAGTGTATTGGTTATATAATATAACCAACCGAGTAGTGGGCTATGTTCCTTATTCAATGCCTTTCCGATTTCTACAGGATCTCCGAAGTTTGTAATTGTCAGCTCTTCCGCCTCTTTCTCTGCATAACCTTCAGAGATATAGTCTTCTTTGCGCTCTTCAAGATGCACCGTCAGTTCTTTCTCAATGGATTCATGATCAAAGAAGAATTTTACCTGGGCGATAATCTCCTTCAGATACTCGTCCCTATCTTGCCAGCTCATACTGTCCACCAAATACAACCTTTTCCACAGACTGAGTAAACACTTCCCACTGCTCTTTCTCAAGAGTCAGCTGCTTTTTTCCTTTCACCGTTATCTGGTAGTACTTCCTTTCTCTTCCTGCATCACCTTTGGAAAGGTACGACTTCAGCCAGCCCATATTCTCCAGTTTATGGAGTACGGGATACAGTGTGCCTTCCTTGAACTGGAATGAGCTGTCAGAGCGGCGCTCCAGCTCCTTGATGATCTCATATCCATACATGTCCTGATCTGAGAGAAGTGATAGAAGCAATAGTCCTGTTGTACCACCCAAGAGATTCTTATCGAAATTCATGTTCATCCTCCTTATCTTTATACCTAGACCTTCTATGGTTAGAATACCTAGACCTTCTATGGTTAGAATACCTTGAACTTCTAGGTATGTCAAGATAAGAAATCTGAGCATAACAAGTGTAGCAGACATCAGTTTTCAGGCAAAAACGGAACTCAGATTCAGAAGAGCTGAGATTCAGTTTTGAAAGTCATCAACAAGGATCAGGAAAACCTGTGGACAAGTCTTCCGTTTTTCTGCTGGTCATTCTCATTGAATATCACGATGTATCCCTTTAGACAGAATATTTAGAGGGTGTTTATCCACAGAATGTGGATAACTTATCCGTTTCTATGGATAACTATTGTTAATTACGGACTTATACACATATACTTAATACTAGAGCTACTACTTTCATACCGGAAAGGACTTAAGATACATCATGCTGATTGTGAATTGTTCACTTAAAGTTATATATTACTTAATGAATTATTCCAATTAGAGCAATACCATTATACTATAATCAGATTATTAAAGAATTTTGAACAGATTGGACAAAGAACTACAGATGAAAGGAATGAGGTAAAAAATGAAAAAGAAATTAGCGATATTGATGATTTCCGTACTTGCCATGACCATGCTTGCAGCCTGCGGAGGAGAAACCTCCACAGATGAGATAAAGAATCAGGGTGATCCTATATCACTGGGGTCCTTCGTGGATACAGAAGGCGGAATTCTGGGGAATATGCTCCTGCTTGCTCTTGAGGACAAAGGCTACGAAATCGATGATAAAGTGCAGTTCGGCACACCGGATGTGCATCGTAATGCACTCCTTCAGGGCGAACTTGACCTGGGAATTGACTATACCGGTAACGGACAGTTCTATTCAGAGGGAATAGAAGAGGATACCTGGAGAGACAAAGACGCAGGCTATGAAGCCATAAAGACCTTTGATGAGGAGACCAACGGACTCATCTGGATGAAACCTGCCGATGCCAACAACACAGAAGCTCTTGCCGTGAAAAGAGAATTTGCTGAAGCAAACAATCTTTCCACTATGGAAGATCTGGCCGCATACATCAATGATGGCGGAGAAGTGAAGCTCATCACCTCACAGCTTTTTGCCGAAAAAGAAGCTGGGCTTCTTGGTATGGAAAAAGCCTATGGATTCAAGCTTGAACCGGATCAGATGATTCAGCTTCCTCATGGAAATACAGCTGAAACGCTGAAAGCCCTGGCCAATGGAACAGACGGGGTAAACGTCGCTCTAGCCTACGCAACAGACGGTTCCCTTGTGGATCTTGATCTTGTGATTCTAGAAGACAGCATGTCCATTCCACCGGTTTACGAACCATCAGCCATAGTCAGAAAAGAAGTGCTCGACAAGTATCCTGAAATTCAGGAGATCGTAGAGAAAGTATTCGGTCTGCTCAACAAGGAAAATCTTCAGCAGATGAACAAGGAAGTCATCGTTGACGGACTTTCACCACGAGACGTGGCGGAAACTTTCCTGAAGGACAATGGAATTCTGGAATAACAGAGATACACCAGACACCAGCTTAGAGCATTTAGATGTAAATTTTAGCCGACGAAAGAGGTAATATTTTTGAAACGCGCGATTGATAAGCCTCAGATGTTTTATTCCATTGTGGCATTTCTGGCCTTGGCATTTCTGAAGATTGTCGAGGTCAAGCCAAACAGGATAGCAGGTGGAGAGAAGTACACAGCCTATGCACTGATCGGGTTTCCCGTTCTCATCCTTCTTGGAGGATTTGTTGCCATGGCTGTGGTGTCTCTGTCTCCATCAAGAAGAAAAAGCCTCATGTCCATAATCTGTGGGGCTCTTCTTTTTGTCCTCCTGATGTTTCTCATGGGGAGAAAAGCTGAGGCGCTCTCAGAAGGCAGCCCGGCAATCCGAGTCAGTCTGTCCATGGGTTTCTATATCGTTCTTGTCATGCTCTATCTTCTTTTTGGTCATGCGATCAAAGGGAAGGACCGAACAAGCAGGATCATCAAGATGATTGCAGCTCTAGTCATCACTGCAGTGATTGTGATGATCTACATGGGCAGCTTTGACACCTTCTCCATTATGAAAGAATATCAGATCAAGAGAAACCAGTTCATCGGAAGCGTAAGAACGCATCTCTTCCTCTCTCTTGGTTCTGTTCTGGCGGGTGCACTGATCGCCATCCCTCTTGGGTATCTTGCCTACAGAAAGAAAAATCTTGAACGTGCCGTCATGGTGCCGCTCAGCATCGTTGAAACCATACCCAGTCTATCACTATTTGGTATCCTTCTGGTCCCCCTGGCGGGTCTTGGAAGGATCGGTTTCTTCAGGTCCCTGGGCATCAGCGGTATCGGATGGGCACCTGCCTTTGTCGCACTGACGCTTTATACACTTCTTCCCATCGGAAGAAACACTTTAGTCGGATTCATTTCGGTGAGCAGAGACGTCATCGAAGCTGCCATGGGCATGGGTATGAACAAAAGCCAGATCTTCAGAAAAATCGAGTTTCCCCTGGCACTTCCCATCATCATCACAGGAGTGAGAATCGCTCTGGTCCAGACCATCGGCGGAGCAGTTCTAGCTGGCCTTGTTGGTGGAGGCGGCCTTGGCACATTTGTATTCCTTGGACTTGGAGAAGGATCTCCGGATCTTGTCCTACTCGGTGTCATCCCCATAATATTCCTGACCCTCACTATGGATGGAATATTGAAAAGTGTCATTCAGCGTATAGGGAGGAGAAAATAATGATCAGGCTTATAGATGTATATAAAGACTATGAAGGATATGAAGCGGTGAAAGGGATATCCATTGAAGTCAAGGAGGGCGAACTCTATGTACTTCTTGGTCCTTCCGGATGCGGAAAATCCACAACCTTGAGACTCATCAACCGTATGGTCGAACGCTCCTCCGGGGATATCTTTGTTGAAGGCGAGCATGTGGATTCCATTCAGGTGGAAACTTTAAGAAAGAAGATGGGCTATGTCATTCAGAGCACGGGACTTTTCCCTCATATGGATGTGGCTGCCAATATCGCTACGGTACCTCATCTTCTGAAATGGGATGAAAAAAGAATCAGAGAAAGAAACAGGGAAATGCTTGAGCTTGTGGGGCTTGAGCCTGAGGTGTATCTCAAAAAACTGCCACGGGAACTCTCTGGAGGAGAAGCCCAGAGAGTCGGTGTTGCAAGAGCGCTTGCCGCAGACCCGCATATCCTTCTTATGGATGAGCCCTTCGGAGCGGTTGATCCCATCAGCAGACTGAGGCTCCAGAAGGAATTCAAGGAGATCCAGAAGAAACTGAAAAAGACGGTGATCTTTGTGACCCATGATGTGGAGGAAGCTCTTCTTCTTGGGGATAGAATCTGTATCATGAGAGACGGGATTGTTGTTCAGGAGGGGACACCGGAGCAGGTCATCCTGAAACCCGAAGATCAGTTTGTTGAAGACTTCTTCGGAAAAGAAGGCGCTTTGAGTCTTCTTGCAAGATTCAAGGCAAGGGAGTACAAAGAAGAGCTGAAAGTTCAAGGTGAACCTCTTGCAGATGATGCATCCCTGAAAGAAGCCCTCTCTGAGATGATCCTCCGAGGGGAAGACAGAGTAGCTCTTAACTCAGGCAGCATCTCACTTGCGGCCATCATGAAACTGATCAGAGGTGAACACACATGAAGAAGAATCTCTCATTTATCCCCATCATCATCCTGATCCTTCTGCTTGGCGCGATGCTCATCTATTCAAAAGGGTTTGAGCGCATTCTGGGCAGCATGTTTACCTCGAAATTCCCTGAAGGCTCAAGAACTCCGCTGCATGTACTCTTTATGCAGCATATGGAAATGGTGGTCATCTCCAGTGTCATGGCGATTGTATTCGGGATCACGCTTGGCCTGTTTCTCACCACGAGCTTCGGCGAAGAGTTCAAACCCTCACTGCTTAAGCTCGTCAATCTCGGTCAGACCTTTCCTTCTGCAGCGCTTCTTGCGCTGGTGGTGCCCATTGTGGGCTATGGCATCAAAGGTGCGCTCATTGCGCTGTTCATCTATGCACTCATGCCTATTGTCTATAACGTGGTTGTGGGCATAGAGGAAGTACCGGTTTCTGTCGTGGAAGCGGCTCGGGGAATGGGTATGAGTGAGTGGGAGACCTACAGAAAGGTCAAGATTCCACTGGCCATGAATGCCATATTGGGCGGAATCAGAACCTCTACAGTGATCAACATCAGTGCCGCGACACTGGCTGCCGCAGCTGGAGCTGGAGGCCTTGGCGTCCTTGTTGTGAATGGGGTGAGAACCTTCGATATGGTGCTTATCCTTATGGGGTCAATCCCCGTTACAGTTCTCGCGGTGATCGTTGAGCTGATTCTTGAACAGGTTCAGAAAAAGCTTGTCTATACCGGCAGCTGAACAGATATAAACTGCAGGCATACAGAAATGATCATTCAGGAAAGCTTATAGAATATCACGTGATATAATGAATTATCTAAATGGAAGAAAGGTGGAAAAATTATGAGATGGAGCTTAAATGAGCTGTACCAGTCATTTGAATCAGAAGAATTTGTGAAGGATTCCGGAAAGATTCTGGAACTGATCGGAGAAGTCAACAGTTTTGCGGAGAAGGAGCTTAAAGAGCCTGATCACGCAAAGGAGAAGATAGAAAAATACCTTGAATACGACATGACGCTGTCAAAACTCATCTCCAGAGTGCTGGGTTATTCAAGTCTCACCATGTCTGTAGATGCAAGAAATGAAAAAGCGAGAGAAAACTATTCAAGAATAGCCATGAAATTGTCCGACCTGACCAAAGCTGAGGTCATGTTCAACCGGTTCATCGACAGGACGGAGAATCTCGAAGAAATCATAGAGACAAGCGAGCTTCTCAAGGAGCATGAATATATTCTGCTTGAGACCAAGAGAAATGCAGAGTATCTTCTGAGTGATGAAGAAGAAATCCTCATCTCAAGGATGTCCAATACAGGATCCAAAGCCTGGACGGATCTCCAGAACATTCTCACCTCAACACTTCTTGTGGATATCGAGATGGATGGTGAAATGAGAAAGCTTCCTCTTCCCGCAGTGAGAAACCTTGCCTATGACAAGGATCCATCTGTAAGAAAGAAGGCTTTTGAAGCGGAAATTGCCGCATATAGCCAGGTGGAAGAATCCTCAGCGGCAGCGCTGAACGGCATCAAGGGTGAAGTGCTTACTGTAACAGAACTTCGTGGATTCAAAAATCCTCTGGAAGAAACCCTTGTACAGTCCCGTATGGAGAAAGAGACACTGGATGCAATGTTCACAGCCATTAAGGAAACGCTCCCCATGTTCAGAAAATACCTGAGAAGAAAAGCGGAACTTCTGGGTCATGAAAACGGACTTCCGTTCTATGATCTTTTTGCCCCTATGGGTGAGTCACAGCTGAGCTTCTCCTATAAAGAGGCCATGGACTTCGTGGTGAAGAATTTCAGCACCTTCAGTACAAGACTTGGCGATTATGCCCGCGGAGCCTATGAGAAGAACTGGATGGATGTCGAGCCAAGAGACGGCAAGAGAGGCGGGGCTTTCTGCTCAAATCTTCATGTCATCGGTGAGTCAAGAATCATGTCCAATTTTGATGGAAGTTTCAGCAACATGACTACTCTAGCCCATGAACTGGGACATGGGTATCATGGATTCAATCTGAAAGATGAGTCCATCCTGAACAGCAGCTATCCGATGCCTATTGCGGAAACGGCGTCGATTTTCTGTGAAACCATCGTCGTGAACGCTGCCCTTAAGGATATGGATGAAAAAGAAGCGGTTACGATCCTTGAGCAGTCCATCTCCGATGCCTGCCAGGTCATCGTGGATATTTATTCCCGTTATCTCTTTGAAACCAGACTCTTTGAAACACGGGCAGATCATCCGCTTTCTGTGAAAGAGCTGAAAAGCTATATGCTGGATGCCCAGAAGGAAGCCTATGGTGACGGTCTTGACAGTGATATGCTTCATCCCTATATGTGGCTGAACAAGACCCATTACTACTCTGCAGGAAGAAATTTCTATAACTTCCCGTATGCCTTCGGACTTCTGTTCTCCAAAGGCCTCTATGCCATCTACCTGAAAAGAGGAGAGGAGTTTGTCCCTGAGTATGACGAGCTTCTTGCTGTTACAGGTAAGAGAAGCATAAAGGAAGTTGCAGAGAGAATGAACATCGATGTGACAAAACCTGACTTCTTCAGAGACTCTCTCTCCATCATCGAAAAAGATATTGAGAAGTTTCTTGAACTGACAAAGAAATAGATAAACTTCAAAAAGAAGCAGCTGATGAATGAATAGCAGCCTCTTTCTTTCGTGGACATCTGGATTACGTCAAGGACCACTTAGAAAGAGGCTGTTTTAAGAAAAAGCTCTATTCCTTTAACCGTGAGGCTAAAGGAATAGAGCTTTCTGATTTTGAAGCTGTAAAAAGGGTCAGCTTAAGCGGAATAGTTTCTGCACGCTTCACTGCAAGTTCTGCAGGATTCTGCGCAGGCTTTGCAGTGCTCATGGTCATGCTTCTCGCACTCTTCTGCACAAAGATCACAGATTTTTGCACACACTGCCACCAGGTCTTTTGTGACCTTGCCGCTTAATGTAAGCTGAGCGGAAACGAAACCGCAGACATCTGCGCATTCCCGATCAAGCCTTATGCACTCTGCCATCATCTTCACATCGTCTTCTTTGAGACAGGCATCAAAGCAGTGATTGCATGATATCATGCATTCCTGCAGGGTAGTCATAAGTTTCTTATCCATGATTTTCCTCCTCATATAAATATGTTCTGCCGTTACATGACCAATATAGGGAAAAAATGTGGCACACCTGTGGATAATGTGTTAGGAAAGGGAAAATAATCAAATGGGAAGACCAGTGCCTCTTAAGATAATCTTCTCTGAAGAAACACTGATCTGTTGGATTGATGTCTAATTTACTGGAGTAACCGTTATGCCGCTGGACCTCGGTTCTTGAGGATGAATCCCAGAAGAAGGGTTTTGAGTTCCTCCGGTTTCTCGAATATGGACACATGGCCGCATTCAGGAAGGATGACATATTCCGAATTTCTGATCTTATGATGGATAAGCAGAGACTGCTTCGGTCTTTTGAGGATGTCCTCCTCACCGCAGATGACAAGGGTTTTCACACGGATATCCTCAAGGATATCGGTCATATTCACATCGTTTATAAAGGTATCGTAGAGAATGATCTGTCCATCCAGATATTCCTGGCCCACATGTTTGGTGGCTTTTGCTCTTGCTTCAAGAAACTCCGCGTTTTCTCTCATAAATTTCTCTCCGTAAATGGAGGGTGCAAGAATATTGAAGAACTTTTCACCGTCACCTTCCTGAGCAGCCTTCTTCCATGAGGAAATGAAATATTTCATCACCGGGTCAAGCTCGCTTGTGGAATCGATGATGGTCATGGTCCTCATGGTGCTGCCATAAAGAGAGGCAAACTTCATGGCCACCTCACCGCCGTAGGATGTGCCGATGAAATGTGCGTTTTCGATTCTAAGCTCTTCAAGAAGCATTTTAAGCTCGTCTGCATGTTCCTGAAAGGTATAGGGACCATCCGGTTTATCCGATTTCAGCTGTCCTTTGAAGTCATGAAGAAGGACTCTGAAACCCAGGTCTTCAAAGGGCTTTGAAAGTGCATACCAGCTGTTTGTACTGGCCATAACACCATTAAGAAATACTATGGTTTCCTCTGCGTTCTGATTACCCCGGATTTCATAGAAGATTTTTGTTCCATTAATATCAAAAAAGACATAAAAATAACCCCCCAATTACTAAATGATATAACATCATTATAAATTAGAGGGTACTGATTCAAAAGTATATAAAAATGGATTCTACTTGTACAGAATGCCCATTTCATCCATGAGATGATAAAGGAACTTCGCTGCACCGTCCTCATCATTGGAAGGAGCGATATAGTCCGCTATGCTCTTCACGTTTTCAACAGCATTGCCCATTGCGCCTTTTATTCCCGCAATCTTGATCATGGACAGATCGTTATAGTTATCTCCGATGACCGCCACATCTTCAAGATCCACCTGGAGATGCGTACAAAGCTGCTTGAGTGCAATACCTTTTGAGGTTTGGCTGCTGGTCATCTCGAAATTGTATTTCCAGGAACTGAAGGTTCTGATTCTTTTATCCATAGTGAAATACTCCATGGATTTCTGGATTTTGTTGAGGTACGCACTGATGGATGATACGCTGTTTCCGCTTTCAATGCTCATGAGCAGATCCTCCATGGTGGGAACAACCTTAAGATTGCCCTGGGAGAGAACAAGACCCAGCACATCTTTTTCCAGTTCTTCTTTTTTCAGGGTATCCGATGCGCCTACATCTTCAAGTTCTTTGTAAAGAAGATCAAGTCCGCCCTGAGTGATGTAGGTATACTCGTCATCCGCAACTTCAAACTCCAGATTCTGCTGCTTGAGATAGGTGATGATTTCACGTACCTGATCCTTTGGGATGGACGTGGAGTGCATTTTTCTTCCGTTGGCATGATAGACACTGGCACCGTTACTGGATATGATATATGGCTTTACGGGAAGCTCGGCGATGATCCCTAGAATATCATTATATGATCTTCCTGTGGCGATGCACACGGGCATACCTGTGTTCATGGCAGTTCTGATTGCATTCATACTGAAAGGGGTGAGCTGATGATCAGAATTTAATAAAGTTCCATCCAGATCTGTTACAAAAAGTTTCATATGAACCCTCCAAATTGCGATTTCTCTTTCATCCAAAGTATATCATACGATACCGTTTTCAGGTTCACACTATTTTAGGCAGCTGCAGATATCAGTCTGCAGCTGCCTATACAGCAGTTTATTTTATGACATAGGGAATCTGAAAATGGCTTTCACACCGCTGTCAAGGGACAGCTTCTCGTCTGATACCACATAGACCTTGGCTTTCTGTTTTATGGCCATGAGCGCCAGATCATTAAGCATATCGCCGGATCCGTTTTCATCCAGCAGTTTTTCATTGTCCGGATCGATATGTCCGGGAACCGTCTTGTTCAGATTGACGAGCAGAGTGTCGATCCTCATGTCTCTTGCCGCTCTTGCAATCTCGCTGATATCTTCTGATGCCAGTTCTCTTGATTGTGACAGTTCATATCTGTCTACGGCCTTTTCGAGATTTTCATTGAATCTCGGCTCCATAATCTTCCAGGCCAGATCTCTCAGTTCTTTTTCATCCAGGGATTGAGGATCCTTGCTGATTCCTTCCTTCATCAGGTAATCGTTATGACTGATCTGGGCAAACTCCGACTGTTTTTCAGGAAGAGTTGCGAGAATCAGCGGAACTTCAGTTCTCTTTGAATGGTTGTCCGTGATATATCTGTCCACCCATCTGAAGTATTTCTCCATGTCCACTGCTTCCTCGTCTCTTGTGGAGCCGGCAACACCGAATCTTGTTGCGCCGCCTTGTGAACCCATACCCACGGAAGAACCCTGCATATGGTTTTCTTCATAGAAGTATCCGACGACGTCCTTTAGGGATTTGTATTCATCCTCAGGAATCGTAACTTCTCTTAGCGCATACCTGTTGCCCTCATAAAGCTTGAATCCATCCTTGAACAGCGCCAGAATCTGGAAACTGTCATCCGTCTGATAAGCGTTGAGCAGAGGCTTGATGTAGAAAGTGCTGGAGACCTCACAGTATTCCATGACCTCTCTCTGAAGTTTATATACGACAACTTCATCCTCCGATGCAAGGATACCAAGTCCATCCAGCTGATAGGACCAGAAAGTTTTATCGTCTAGCATTTCTCTTAAATTTTCCAGGATCTTTTCAGTGGCTTTTCCGGCATAGTCTGATATCAGAGTATGTTCTACCTGCCTGAGAAGGTTCTTAAACCGGATACTGTTGTTCTTTGTTTCAGTAGCTATCCTGCTTGTCGGCATGTAGATGGAGACTAGAGGCGGTTCACTCTTCTCAATGATGGGGTGCGGGAATTTTTCTGCAATGATGTAAGTCATAACATACCTCCTAGTTATATTTGATTAAAAATCCATAGATGTGTATGAAACACATTTTTATGAGTGGATAAAGTATACTATAAAAAATTGAACACAATATAAAGGATTGATTAACACCTATGTCACATGCACTGGAGAGGATGTGTGCAGTAAAAAAACCGGCCCCGATTGGCCGGTTTATCAGATCAATGAATTTCATAATTCGCTTTTTCTTTAAAGGTTATTTTTCTTCTTTTTCATCCACCAGAGGCACTTCTGCACTATCTTCACCTTCAGCTGCCGCAACATCGGCTGCTTCATCTTCTTCAGTTACTGAAGTTGCGGAAATGACGACTCCAATGAGTACATCTTCCTCATTAACCACTTCGATTCCTTCTGGAACCTCAATGGCATTGACGAAGACTTTTTCTTCAAATTCCAGTTTGCTTACATCCAGTTCCAGTCTTTCTGGAAGATCCTCAGCTGGTCCTTTCAGTTCTAGTTCCTGAAGGCTAGGCTGGAAAATCAGCTGGCTGTACTGCAGTTTTTCTTCGCCGGTAATATGGATCGGTACATTTACTGTGATGATCTCACGTAAGGAGATGGATTGGAAATCGATATGCTCGGGCAGGAAAGTTGCACCGTTACGCTGAACTTCCTTTACGATGACATTGACTGTCTCATCCAGTCCCTCAAGTTTGATGATCGATGTCTGGGTGTTTTCCTTTAGAAGCTTATTGGCTTCCTGCAGGGTTATTTCAACGGGTAAAGAATCTTTGTAGGATTTACCGTAGATCACCGCAGGCACAACGCCCTCTCTTCTCAGCTTCTTCGCTTTCACACCGTCTCTTCGTCTTTCGATCTGATATACTGTATTACTCATAAAATCACTCCTCATACTTTTGGTATATCATTTATCTGACAAGATCTATTGTACCCCAAAGGAAATGAAATCAGCTTAAATATTGTGATAATTCAGAAGATGTTGTCTCCTGGTTTACGTTCTGTTTCAAATCTTTACACGAAGTTCTTATTAATGACCAACAGTATGCATGAATTTCATCAGATCTTGCGTAATTTTCTCCTGCATATAGTATAATAAAAACAACAAATCAAGGTTAAAGGTGGGGTTAAAATGCTTAAAGTTGTGAAAAGAGATGGCAGGATCAGTGACTTTGCTCGTGACAGAATCAAGATCTCCGTTGCAAACAGCGCCAGAGATTCCCGGATTCAGGTAACAGAGAAAGAGCTTGAGCTGATTGCCGACTCCGTGGAAAAGACCATTGTCAGAGTACGTGGAGAAGAAGGCATCACATCAACCTATGAAATCCGAGGTGTGGTTGTGAGAGTCCTCAAAGAGATGGGGTACAGAAATATCGCAAAAGACTTCTATGAAGGTGAAAAAATCAGAAAAAGAGAAGAATAGAACTCCTGAACAGCGGGAGCTGAACAGGTCGGTGTAAAAATAATGGAGGTGTAAAGATGGAACTGCTTATTGTAACAGGAATGTCAGGGTCAGGTAAATCTGTAGCGATCAACGCTCTGGAAGATCTGGGCTTTTACTGTGTCGACAATCTGCCTCCTCAGTTTATATTGTCCTTTGCAAAACTGAGTATCGGGACAAAGGGTAAGGAAGACCGTCTGGCACTTGTGGTGGATGCCCGAAGCAAGAATGTGTTCAATGATCTTTATGAAGAGATCCGAATGCTTGATGAAAATAAAATCAGATATAAGCTCCTCTTTCTGGATGCATCTGATGATACTCTTCTTAACCGCTATAAGGAGACAAGAAGAAAACATCCCATGATGAGCAGCGACATCACGTCCCTTGATGTGGCCATCGATAAAGAAAGAAGCTCCTTTGAAACTATAAGGAGCCGTGCAGACTATATCCTTGATACCACATTTCTCAGCAGTGCAAATCTTAAAAAGGAAGTCATCAAGCTCTTCCAGCTTGAAGGCACACATAGCATGCAGATCAAGACAGTATCCTTCGGTTACAAGTATGGCATACCCAATGATGCCGATCTTGTCTTTGACCTGAGATATCTGCCCAATCCCTATTATGTACCTGAACTGAGAGAAAAGACGGGAGAAAATGATGAGGTCTTCAACTATGTCATGGAAACCGGACTTGCACAGACACTTTTCGATAAACTGATGGATCTCATCGAGTATCTGGTTCCCCTTTATATTGATGAAGGAAAAAGCCAGCTTGTGATTGCCTACGGATGTACAGGCGGAAAGCACCGCTCCGTTTCCTTTGCAAGAAGGACAGCGGATTTTCTGACATCAAAGAACTGCAGTGTTGTTACCCAGCATCGTGATATCGATAGGATTTAGAAATAATGAACGAAAGAAGTAGGGTTGTTCCATGAAGAGAAAACAGAGTATATCGGTCATTTTGTTCCTTTTCCTCTTTGTCATGAGTGTTGCAGGCTGCGGGTCCGATAAAAGAGAAGAGCTGAACCGGAAACTTGAGGAAGGTGAGGTTCTGCTTTCACAGGAGAAGTATGATGAAGCTGTGATTTTTTTTGAAGGTCTTTTCAATGCGCATCAGGACAGTATCAGCATCATGGAAAAACTGGACTATTCAAGAGTCATGTCCGCTTCAAGGCAGCATCTTGATGAGGCACTTCGGCTTCTTGAAGAAGAGCACTACCAGGAAGTCTATGAAGCTTTAAGCGGAGTGTCCAGCATCGATGAAAAGGGTCAGCTCGAGAAAGATAAAATATTTTCTGAAATACGATCGGTCTATGTGGATCGGGCAGAAAAACTGAGCGACGCACGGCTCTTTAAGACTGCCATGAAAGAGCTGGATGAATACCTCGCATTTGTAACGACGGATTTTGAAGTGGAAGAGATGAAGACAGATATCCTTGCGAAAAGTATGATTCCACTAGAACCTGTGGTTGAAGAAGTGAAGAAGATCATCGTCATAAACCCTGGACATCAGGCTGTGCAGGATAAGGAAAAGGAACCTCTGGGACCGGATTCCACAAAGCTCAAGAATCGTGTATCTTCAGGGACAAGAGGCGTAGCTTCAGGTGTCTATGAATATGTGCTGAATCTTCAGGTTTCACTTAAGCTGAGAGATGAGCTCGTAAAAGCCGGATATGAGGTCATCATGACAAGAACCACCCATGAGGTTTCCATCAGCAACAGAGAAAGAGCTGAGATGGCCAATGAAAAAGGTGCAGATCTCTTTATCTCCATTCATGCCAACGGCAGTGAAAACAGAAATAAAAAGGGGATCATGACCATCTATCCTTCAAAGGAAAATCCCTATGTCAGTCATCTGAGTGATGAGTTTCTGAAACTTTCGACTGTTCTCCATGAAGAGATGATTAAAGCCTCCGGTGCAGAGAGTGCCGGTGTCCAGGCTATGGATAACATGGTCACTTTAAACTGGTCTAAAGTTCCTGCGACCATCGTAGAGCTTGGCTATATGTCCAATAATGAGGAGGATCTACTCCTTAATACTGAAGAATATCAGGATAAGCTCGTCGTGGGCCTTGTCAATGGAATAAACAGATATCTGGATGAAAAAACACCATAATAGACAGAAACGATCATCTCATGAAGATGGTCGTTCATTTTTCCTGAAATCCGTAGGATTCTGGAAGCTCTCTTTCTGAAAATGCTGATCATCAAATGTAAACAATCAATATTATCCTATGTTATGGCGCGAAAAATCGGTATAATTTACCTAATATGATAAACAAAAAAAGAGAAATCATATATGAAGCTATGGTTTGAAACGAAAGAATGGTGAAGAAATGAAATTATGGGGCGATAAAAGTTATCATAGCTTGAACTACTTCCTGAGAGAGAAATTTCAGGACAAGGTCTATAAAATCAGCCTGGATGCGGGTTTTTCCTGCCCCAACCGGGATGGGACGAAAAATGGAACAGGGTGCATTTTCTGCAGTGAAAGAGGATCCGGAGATTTTGCAGGAAATCGGGATTTCAGCATACAGAAACAGTTTGACGACATCAGCTGCAAGATGGAAAAGAAATGGCACAGCGGGAAGTATATCGCATATTTCCAGGCGTATACCAATACTTATGCCGAGCCGGATGTCTTAAGGGGAAAATATGAGGAAGCGATTTCTCAGGAGGGTGTTGTGGCGCTTTCCATAGCAACAAGGCCAGACTGTCTTGGAGATGAAGTGCTTTCTGTCCTTTCCGAGTTCAGCGGCAGGGTATATACCTTCGTGGAGCTTGGCCTACAGACCGTAAGCGATTCAACCGGCAGGGCCATCAACAGAGGATATGATCTTCCGGTTTTTGAAAAAGCGGTGGAAGATCTTAGAAAACTCGGAATCGATGTGGTCGTTCATGTGATTTTCGGTCTGCCGGGTGAAGAAACGAAGGATATGCTCGATACCGTACGATATCTGGCTGGAATGGATGTCCAGGGTGTGAAGTTTCATCTCCTTCATCTCATGAAGGATACACCCATGGTTCACCTCTATGAAAGAGGAAAACTGAAGTTCATGGAAATGGACGAGTATGTTTCGCTCGTAGCTGAGTCAATCGCTCTACTGCCTGAGAACATCGTGATTCACAGGACCACGGGAGATGCACCAAGGGATCTTCTCATCGGACCCATGTGGTCTCTTAAAAAATGGGAGGTTCTCAATGCCATTGACGACTATTTCAGAAAGAACGATCTGTATCAGGGAAAGAATTGCAGTAGACAAAAGAAAAGTGACCATTACACTACACAAGGAGTAAATATAGAATGAAGATTGATATTATAACCGCGGGAAGCCAGGTGATACCGGAGCTTGTCAAGAATACCACAGTAATTGTAATCGATGTGCTAAGAGCCACATCAGTCATCATCACAGCCCTGAAAAACGGTGCAAAGAGCGTTGTGCCGGTCACATCGGTGGAGGAAGCTCTGGAGACCAGAAAGAAACTTGAAAACGTCGTTCTGGGTGGAGAAAGAAAGGCGCAGAAAATCGAAGGGTTCGATCTGTCCAATTCACCTGAAGAATACACAAGTACAGCTGTATACGACAAAAATGTCATCATCACTACAACCAACGGCACGCTGGCCATATCAAGAAGCGGTGCGGCATCGAAAGTCTATATCGGAGCACTTCTTAATGCAAAGGCAGTCTCGGCAAAAGCGGTGCAGGAGAATAATGACATCGTCATCGTGAATTCAGGAACAAACGGGCATTTTTCAATGGAGGATTTCATTGCATCAGGAGCCATCATAAAGGATATCCTGGATGCTGCGGAGTATGAACTGACCGATGTGGCCAAGACCGCTCTTCTCATCTACAGTAGTCATACTGATTTAAAGAGCTACGTCCATCAGGCGGAGCATTCGAAGGTCCTCATGAACCTGGGCCTTGAAAAGGATGTCCATTATTGTCTGCAGAAGGATCTCTTTGATATTGTTCCGGAGTACAAACACGGAATCATCAAACTGGAATTTTAATATAGAAGAAAGAAGGAAGCAGTGCATTCATGATGTTACACTGCTTCCTTCCTGATTATCGCTCTATTTTTTCCATATGATCGACCGGTACCCATCCTGCATCCGCTGTTCTTTCACTTACGCAGTATGCCCAGCTGTTCACTGTTTTTTTGACCTGAACGACTTCACCTACGGTGATTTCCAGTTCTCTGGAAGAATAGTCTTCAAGCAGGATGGATTCCTCATCCACATCCCTCAGATATTCTCTTGGAATCCAGCCTTCCTTCAGCGTGTCGCGTGCGATGCAGTAGACCCAGTTCTTCCAGATGGGATTGCCGATGTATTCTTCGAGGCGCAGGACACGGTCGTTTTTCTTCACTTCGATAAGATTGGCCTGGTTGACGATGTGGTTTCTGATGATCACATGTCTCATCTTCATATTCTCAGTGTTTCTGCAATATCTGAAATGATGAGATCCATCTCTTCAGATGTCAGATTCTCCCTGATTTCGTAATAGGGTGTCAGCATACAGTTTCGGTCGAACAGTCTGAAAAGCTCGATCATAATCGGACTGCTTTTCGGTTCTACGCGCTGTGACTCATCTGCTCCATAGGATAGTACACCGAGAAAGGTACTGCCTGCGCGAACCCTTTCCATAACTTCATTGACCAGCGGAACCAGATGGGACTTGATATACTGTGCATAGATGTCTTCTTTTAGACCGTCTGACTCCGATTTTTTCATCCGGTAAAGCGCATAATGCTTTTCGATGTTCGGCAGGGCAATGAGATTGATGTTAAGATCGATGAGATCCTTCACAACGGGTAAGGGTCCTTGAAATGTCTGTTTTTCCTGAGGCAGGACGCCCTGGTCCAGTATGCTGCTTGTGACAACAAGTATTTTGTCTACCATGGTAAGACCTCCTTGAAGTGAACTTAGTTTAATTATGACATTATTCTGAAAGAAACTCAATGAACGGATATGGAACAAGCGTTACAGTAAGGTGAACATTATATGATTTACTGTCAATACAAAGATGATTTAGGTATAATTCAAGGTAAGGAGTGATATTATGGACAATCAGATTGATCCCAGAATCATGGACAACATAACAAAAATCTGCATCTGCAGAGCCATACCCAGAAGCAAAATCAAGGATGCTATCCGAAAGGGTGCGGACAGTGTCATAAAAGTCAACGAAGTGACCGGATCAGGTTCGGGTGAATGCAGGGGAAGACGCTGCGGGCTCAAGATAAAAGGGCTCATCGACGGATACAGAAACGGAGAGTGGGAATAATGAAGAAAATATTCCGGAAAAGCCTGGGACTTCTTCTGCTTCTATCCGTTTTTTTCACCATTACAGGATGTGAAGTTCTGTCTGAGGACGATATGGGCACGGTTAATACCGAGGTGGAGTCTCCTATAGGAGAGCCGGATCAAGGCGAAGAATCATCCGCAGTAAAGAAAGACGGGTATTATACAGGAAAGGAAGAAGTTGCGGAATACATCCATATCTATGGGAGACTTCCGGATAACTACATCACTAAAAATGAAGCCATGGATCTTGGATGGGATGCAGATAGAGGAAATCTCTGGGACGTCACAGACGAGATGAGCATCGGCGGAGACAGATTCGGAAACAGAGAAGGGCTTCTGCCCGATGCATCAGGACGAAAATGGTATGAAGCGGATATCGACTATGATGGTGGAAGACGTAATGCTAAAAGGATAGTCTTTTCAAATGATGGACTGATCTACTATACGGATGACCACTATGAGTCCTTTGAACAGCTCTACTGACAGAGGGGGAGAAAGAATGAACAGGATCATACTGAACGGAAAAAGAATGATTACAAAGGAAGTCACCCATGCCTACCTTAAAAGAAAATTCTGTTTCCCGGATTACTACGGCAGAAACCTTGATGCGCTCTGGGACCTCTTAAGCACAAGAGCAAAAGATACAGAGATTGTCATAGTGAACGCCTCTGAGATTACCGCGCATCTCGGAAAGTATGGCAGGTCACTTCTAAGGGTATTTGATGATCTCAATGAGGAAGCGAGGCATGTCAGGGTGACCTACCTCAACTGAAAAATAAGGAAACAAAAAAATCACGGCATTAGTCGTGATTTTTTCTTGTATAGATTTATCTACTGTTAAGAGGATGATCTGTCTTTATCCGTTCTTCTTCTGAGTTTTTTCGATGGTTTCGTTACTTTCAGCAGTTTTACGGGTTTCGTCATTGAACGCTTTTCAGCGGTGAATATATAGTATCCTTCAGTTTCGGTGACACGGACCCCGCCAAAGACTGAAATTAGTCTGTTTTTATACCATTTCAGTCTTTTTGTGACCATGATCATTTTTCCGCCTATGCTCAGTTTCAGAAAACCTTCTTCGATGAAGCTTTTCGCTACCGAAAAATCGGTGTGATAGGGTGGGTTGGAAAGGATCAGCGTGAAATCGGAATCCGGAAGATTTCTGAAGCCATTACTTTGAATCACTCTGATTCCCGGCAATCCGTTTAAAGCGGCATTTTCCTGTGCAAGCTTTACAGCATCTTCAGAGATGTCGCACATGACAATCCGGTCTTCTCCGATCATCTTTCCGAGATATATTCCCGCTGCACCATATCCGCAGCCTAAATCAAGCACTTTATCTTTAGTGCATACAGATGTCTCTTTAAGCATGGCAATTGTTCCTCTGTCTATGAATTCCGGTGAGAACGTGCTGCTCGAGGTGTGGAACTGAAGTTTCTGGTCTATGATGGTCTCTTCTATCATATGTCTATTCCTCCCTCATTTGTAAGAGAACCAGTATACCACAGAAAGTCATGCATGTTTTCCCGCAGCAGAAGGGCTGAAAGAGAAGCCTTTTCATGAACGGGACACAGCAGGCACCTTGAGATGCTTTTGTTTCAGGATATTTTTCTTTGTATTCATAGAATGTTCGGCTTTGACTGGTTAAATAGGATATAATAGATAGAAGCGAGGCAGCGGATTACAGATGAAGATATGCCTCATAAGGAGAGAAATATGGAATATAAATATCTAAAGATGAGAGAAATTATCGAAAAATACGAAGAAGAAGAAATTCAGAACACTTTAGATCTCATGAATGCCGACTATGAAGAAGATGCGGAAAAGGAAGAGCTGATCAATCTTCTGGAAAAAGCGCTGACAGACTATGTCATTGAAGTCTACTACATGCTTTCCCATGAAGACCTTGTTCTCCTCAACAAAATGAAGGAAAATCACGGAGAATATACATTCCGGGACGATAATGATAATGAGGGGCCTGCAGCCGAGCTTGAATCTCTCAGCAGTCTTCTTGATTTGTGCCTCGTCCATCCGGACTTTGACATGGAGGATATCGGACAGATTCATGCTCATGTCAGCCAGGAGTTTATCGATCTTTTTGAAGTGTACCTTGTACCCGAGAGGCTCAGCATGGCAGCGTATCTTGATGAAGCGGCTAAGATCATAAAGGGTGCACTGTATTACTACGGTGCGGTTGAAATCGACAGGCTCTATGAAATTGTGAGCAGGAATCACGGCAATATGGACAGCAAGTTCTTTAACCGTGTTCTATCCTATAAATACTCCCTTCACGATGCTTACGCCTCCATTATGTATGAGGACAAGGAATATATCGTAGACATCGATTTTGAAATCTTCTATGATATCTCAGAAATCAGAAGATGGAACAAGGGGCAGGGATACAAGGCATATGAGCGATTGGATTTTCTGGATGCCTCAGATCCTTCATACATCGAGCAGGAAGAAGAGTACGAGAAGCTCTTTAGCTATTTCCAGGAGCACTTCACCCCTGATGAGGAGTTTATTACCCTATATCCTCATATCCCGGAAGAATTCTATTTCGGATTCTATCTGGACAGAACCATTGAGATCGCAAGAAAAACCCGTGAAACCGATGAGGTGATCAATGAGTTCCTGGCAGATATGAATTTCGACCAGGAAGAAGACATCAAGAGCGGGAAGAAAATGCTCAGGGATTATTTAAACCGCATCAGCAGATGGGACAATCTCGGCTTCGCAGATGACGAGATGCCGAAGCTGAAGCTGGACAGGAATGTGGTCCATATGAAGGCCTATGTGAGCAAAAAAGATAAGTAGCCGTCTTTCTCCTTACAGCAGTTTCAGGGCTATAGCGCTCTGTTTACTTGTTTGACAAGGGATTATGCATATAATATAATGATTAGGTCAAACACTGTGAAAAGGACAAGTACCTTCTGTAAAAGGCTTTCAGAGAGAGGTTGCATGCTGAAAAACCTTAGCCTCAAGAAGAGAAGATCACCTGGGAGTGGATATGCTGAAATGATTTAAGCATATACGTGATTTCGCGTTACGAAATAGGATATTAAGAAGAGTGTTCTTCGCGTATCTGAAATGAATTAATTAGGTGGTATAGCGAGACCTCGTCCTATTTTGGACGGGTCTTTTTTATATATTTTATTTTTGAAAATAAGGAGTTGTAGTGTGATGTATAAGAAAGTTGATGCGGGAAAATCCTTTGTATCAATGGAAGATGAGATCAGAGCGCTTTGGGCGGATAAAAACATCGTTGACAAGAGTTATAAACTGAACCAGGATGGGGAGGTTTTTACATTCTTTGATGGTCCTCCAACAGCCAACGGTATGCCTCACGTCGGACATGTTCTGACAAGAGTCATCAAGGACCTCATTCCAAGATACAAGGTTATGAAAGGCTATAAAGTGCTGAGAAAGGCCGGATGGGATACCCATGGACTTCCAGTTGAGCTTGAGATCGAAAAGAAACTAGGGATCAACGGAAAAGAAGGCATCGAAGAGTACGGCGTAGAGAACTTTATCAATGAGTGTAAGGAAAGTGTATTCAAGTACACCAGCATGTGGAAGGAAATGTCCGAGAAGATCGGTTTCTGGGTAGACATGGAAGATCCTTACATCACCTACAAGAATGATTATATCGAATCAGAATGGTGGGCACTGAAGACCATGTGGGAGTCTGATCTCCTTTATAAGGGCTTCAAGGTCATGCCTTACTGTCCACGCTGTGGAACAGGACTTTCCTCTCATGAAGTGGCTCAAGGATATAAGGATGTCACAGACAGCACAGCCATTGCAAAGTTCAAGGTTGCAGGTACAGAAAACAAGTATATCCTCGCCTGGACCACAACGCCATGGACACTTCCTTCCAATGCTGCTTTAGCGGTCAATCAAAACTTCACCTACGTGGAAGCGAAGGTCGGGGACGAGATTCTGATCCTTGCCAAGGAGCTTTGCGAGAAGGTTCTTAACGGACTGGAATATGAGATTGTACGTGAATTCAAGGGTCAGGAGCTGGTCAATACAGACTACGAGCAGCTGATGCCTTTCCATACCCCTGAAAAGAGAGCATTTTTTGTCATCCACGGAGACTTTGTCACCCTGTCCGATGGTACAGGAGTCGTTCATACAGCACCTGCCTATGGTGAGGATGACTACATGGTGGGTATGCAGAACAACATCCCGTTCATCCATCTGGTCAACGAAGAAGGTAAGTTCGTGGACGAAGTGGAACCTTTCAAGGGAATGGATGTCCGTAAAGCGGACAAGGCGATCCTAAGCTGGCTGGAAAACGAGAACAAGCTTTTCAGCACAGAGAAGTACATGCACTCCTATCCACACTGCTGGAGATGCGATACGCCACTGCTTTACTATCCAAAGGACAGCTGGTTCGTCAGAATGAGCTCACTGCGAGATGAACTTCTGGAAAACTCAAACAGCGTAAACTGGTATCCTGACAATGTAAGAACAGGCAGAATGGGTAAGTTCCTTGAAAATGTCATCGACTGGGGAATCTCAAGAGACAGATACTGGGGAACACCACTTCCGATCTGGGAATGTGAATGCGGTCACAGAGAGTGTATCGGATCCATTGCAGAGCTTAAGGAAAAGGGAATCGATGTTCCTGAGAACATCGAACTCCATAAACCATATATCGATAAGGTGCACCTGACCTGCGAAAAGTGCGGAAACACAATGACCAGAACAAACGAAGTGATCGATGCCTGGTTCGATTCAGGATCAATGCCTTTTGCACAGTGGCACTATCCATTTGAAAACAAGGAAATGTTTGAAGAGAACTTCCCTGCACAGTTCATTTCGGAAGCTGTTGACCAGACAAGAGGATGGTTCTATACCCTTCTTGCCATTTCAACTGCAATCTTCAAGAAGAGTCCGTTTGAAAATGTCATCGTTATGGGACATGTTCTGGATAAGAAGGGCATCAAGATGTCCAAGCATAAGGGCAACGTCGTTGAGCCGATGAAGGTCATCAACGAACAGGGAGCAGATGCTACAAGATGGCATTTCTATACTGCATCCATGCCATGGCTGCCAACCAGATTCTCCCAGGATGATGTGGCTGAAAGCCAGAGAAAGTTCCTTCTGACCCTATACAATGTCTACTCCTTCTATGTACTCTATGCTGAGATTGACCAGTTCAATCCTATGGACTACAAGGATCACAAGTCAGACAATGTCATGGACAAGTGGGTGCTTTCAAAGCTGAACAGTCTGGTGAAGAGAGTGACAGAAGATCTTGACGGATACAGAATCACTCAGGCGGCACTTGCCATTGAGGAGTTTACGGAGGATCTGTCCAACTGGTATGTCAGAAGAAACAGAGCAAGATTCTGGTCAGATGAACTGACAGAGGATAAGATCAGTGCCTACACGACACTTTACAATGTCCTTGTGACACTGGTGAAGACCGCTGCTCCATTTGTTCCATATCTTTCCGAGACCATCTACCAGAACCTCATTGTAGGGCTTAAGAATGATGAGAAGGAATCTGTACACTTCACGAAGTATCCTGAAGCGGATGAATCACTCATCAACACAAAGCTCGAGGAAGAGATGGGCCTTGCCTACAACCTGGTCACACTGGGAAGAAGCGCAAGAAATACATCCAACATGAAAAACAGACAGCCTCTTTCAAAGATGCTGATTTCCGAAAAAGAGCTTCCTGAGTATTATGGAGACATCATCAAGGAAGAGCTGAACATCAAGGAAGTTGTACTGGCTGCAGATCTTTCAAAATATGTCAATTATGAAATCAAACCTAACCTGCCTGTTCTAGGAAAAACCTACGGCAAAATGATTCCTAAGATCAAAGCTGCCATAGACGGAATGGACCAGATGGATCTTGCAAAGAAAGTCAACCGCGGAGATGACGTGACAGTATCTATAGATGGACAGGACATTATCCTGAATCAGGAGAATCTTCTGGTCACCATGCAGGGCCTTGCGGGATATGCTTTTGCCGGTGAAGGTGAACTCGGTGTCATCCTGGATACCAACGTCACGCCTGAGCTTAAGGAAGAAGGGGATGTGCGTGAGCTGATCTCCAAGATTCAGAACCTCAGAAAGGAAACTGGATTTGAAGTTGCCGATAAGATCATGCTTTATGTTTCCGGAAACGACAGACTGATGGACATCATGAGAAATCATGAGGATCATCTGAAGAAGGAAACCCTGACTGCGGATATCAGATATGGTGAAGACCATGCTGCCGAAGAGTTCAACATCAATGGTGAAAGCATAAACATCGGTGTCGAAGTCGTTAAGTAGGAGAAAGATAAGATCATGGAGAGGGAGAGCGCATCTGCTCAGTAAGCAGGTGCACTCTCCCTCTGTTTCTTTCTCACTGGACATAGAAAAAAACGACCATTTCCAATTTGAGGGGACTGGTCGTTTTTTCTTCACGTCTCTGACTGGAGTATCCCGTAATAGAGAAGATTCTCATAACGGCCATCCTTCATGATGTGATCACGAAGGAAACCTTCCTTTGTCATTCCGATTTTCTCCATGACTCTACCTGATGAAGGATTGGAACCGAAATGCCTTGCGTAGACTTTATTAAAATTCTTCTCCTTGAAAGCAAACGCCAAGAGGGCTTTCGCGGCCTCAGTCGCGAAGCCTTTCCCCCAGAATTCCTCTCCGATCCAGTATCCGAGTTCTCCGTTATGATGGCGGGAGTCATGGGTAAGACCGATGGCGCCATAAAGCTGTCCTGTGGCCCTATCTGTAATGGCAAACTCATAACCCTTATCTTCATCAAAGTGCTCCCGATGGTTCTTCATCCAGATGAGGGCATGTTCGATGGTGTAGGGATAGGGTATGAAGAGAGTATTCTTGTAGATGCTGTAGTTGTTGCACAGCGACTGAACCGTTTCTGCATCACTTTTCACGAAAAGTCTCAGCTTCAGTCTTTCTGTTGTGATCGTCTGGGTTGCCTGATCATAATTCATTGGGCCACCTTCTGTAATGAGCTCAAGTCATGCTGAGCTCATTATCCCCTTTCTGATTGTAATTGATTCATAATAGCTCAAAATAATGATTCTAGTATAATATATCTGTAATATAATCACAAGACATCTGACTGCCGGATCCAGCTACATTGTGATGAAGAGATAAACATTAATAATGAGCACCGATACCTTTTCGGACAGGATTTCATTGTGATACCTAAATATACAGAAAAAATACTATGAAACAATTTCATTTTGTGTCGGAAGGTGATATTATTAATAGAGAGATTAAAATGTAAAAGAGCGTATCACTTTACATTTTAATGAAAAGTTTAAACTATTTTCATGAAATATATATTACAATGGATATGATAAGGTTTTCTGAGAAATGTTCAGCAGTTTTTATCGGTGAATATTCGTGTATATAGTGATAGAATAATGCAAAATATTAAACAAAATAAATAATGAATAAATATGAGGAGTGGATACCATGGCAGCTTCAATCAAAGACGTTGCAAGAGAAGCGGGCGTATCAATCGCAACCGTATCTCGAGTATTAAACAATGTAGATGTAGTAAATGAGGATACAAAGAAAAAGGTTCAGGACGCGATCAAAAAGTTAAGCTATAGACCGAATATCGTGGCAAGAAGTCTTAAGACTCAGAGAACCAAGACGATAGGCATACTGGTTCCGGATATTTCCAATCAGTTCTATCCTGAAGTTGTAAGAGGCGCAGAGGATGTGGCTAATATCTATGATTACAACATCATTCTATGCAACTCTGATTCCGATCTGGAAAAAGAGAAAGAGTATATCCGCGTGCTGAAGGAAAAGATGGTAGACGGTATGCTTTATATGAGCTCATCCCTTGAAGGCGAGATCATTGATCTCATAGATGAACTTGAGCTGAAGACTGTTCTTGTGGAAACCAAGGTTTCAGGAGGCAGAATGCCAAGCGTGACCATCGACAACAAGAAAGCGGCTTATGATGCGACAAAGTATCTCCTTGATAAGGGGAACAAGAAGGTTGCCTATATCGGTCTCAAGAAAGACAGAAACAATGCGGTATCCAAGAGATACAACGGATATGAGAAGGCACTCAAAGATCATGGTATGGAAGTTGACCACAGTCTTCTGTATTTTGGAGATCTTAAAGCTGCTGATGGATATAACGGCATCAACGTTATTCTTGAAAATGCAGAGATCGATGCTGTATTCTGCGCATCTGACGAGGTTGCCATGGGTGCAATCAATGCGCTGAGAGACAAGGGCATCAGCTGTCCGGAAGATGTGGATGTCATGGGATTCAATGACAACAGCATGGCGGCAGTGTTCTATCCAAAAATCTCGACCGTTGCACAGCCGATGTATGACATGGGTTCTGTGGGTATGAGAATGCTCATCAAGATCGTGAACAACAAGCCTCTTGATGATGATCAGTATGTTCTGCAGTACTTCCTGGTTGAGAGAGATTCAGTCAAGAAATAAGGAGAATATTATGGCGTATAAGTATAATATGGATGAACTCCACAAGATGACCATCGAAACGCTGGAAAGAAGAGGCGTGACCCTTGATGATATCGCAGAACTTGTTATGATTCTGCAGCAGAAATATTTTGAAGGGCTTACCCATGAATACTGTGTGGAGAACATCATTGCGGTACTGAAAAAAAGAGAAATCATCCATGCGGTCCTTACCGGAATCGCCATAGATGAGATCGCAGAGAAGAAACTTCTACCTGAACCTCTACAGGAAATTGTAGAGAATGATGAAGGGCTGTATGGGATAGACGAGATTCTGCCCTTGTCAATCGTCAATGTTTATGGTAGTATTGGTCTGACCAACTTCGGTTATCTGGACAAGGAAAAAATTGGTATCATCAAAAAGTTAGACCAGGAAAAACATGGCATTCATGTCAATACATTCCTTGACGACATCGTTGCAGCTCTAGCAGCAGCAGCGGCTAGCCGAATAGCTCACTCAGATAGACCATAAAGATCCTAACGAAAGTAAATTCGAAGAAAGATGCACTGAATGTGTGTCTTTCTTTTTTGAGTGCAGTACAGATTTTTATGAAGGCGTTCTGCTTCGTCTATCCATTGCGTACACAATATGCTAATATATTCCTATTATTATGGATGCATTAAAACTGATGCGCAATGATTCAAGCTGATGTACAAAATAACATGACAATAAAAATTAAGGGATGTCCTAGAGGGACTTAGGAGGAATTGTTTTGGGAGATAGAGCAAAATTAATGAGGGAGGAGAATGTCTTCAAGTTATTCTTGAGATTCTCCATTCCGGCAATACTGGGTATGATCGTACAGTCGTTATACAATATCGTGGATAGAATATTCATCGGCAATATTCCGGGAACAGGAGGACTTGCCATCAGCGGGGTGGGCGTTATTCTGCCGATCACGTTCATCATCATGGGCTTTGCCATGCTTTTTGGTATCGGTTCAGGTGCGAATATTTCCATCAAGCTCGGACAGAACAAGAAAGATGATGCAGAGAGGATCTTCGGTTCAGGATTCTTCATGCTTGTCGCTGCAGGTATTCTGGTGACCATAATTGGTCTGCTTTTCCTTGACCAGATCGTCAATCTCTACGGAGCGGACGATGAGATAAGATCTTATGCTACCGGTTATTTCAGAATCATCCTTTACGGTAATGTATTCAACACCATCGCTTTTGGTCTGAACAACATCATCAGAGCGGAAGGCAATCCGAAAATAGCCATGTACACTATGCTTATCGGTGCCATCATCAATACGATCCTTGACCCGATTCTGATCTACGGATTCAACATGGGTGTTGAAGGAGCGGCGTATGCCACGATTTTTGCACAGTTTGTGAGCTTCTTGTGGAGCATGAGCTATTTCCTGTCCGGAAAGAGCATGCTCAAACTGAGAAAATCTTATGTCAGATTCAGCAGAGCTTTAGTGCTTGAAATCATGTCCATCGGTGCTTCACCTTTTGCCATGCAGGTTGCAGGAAGTGTCATCGGTATCTTCATGAATCAGAATCTCTCCACATATGGAGGGTCTCTTGCAATCGGCGCATATGCGGCCATAAACTCGGTTGTCACACTTTTCTTTATGCCGATATTCGGTATGAATCAGGGGCTTCAGCCAATCATAGGATTCAATTATGGTGCGAAGAACTATAAGAGAGTGAAGGAAGCACTTAAAGTAGGCATCATATCTGCAACTGTAGTCTGTATCATCGGGTTCATCCTGATTCAGACGATTCCACATGTGTTCATCAATTTCATCACAAAGGATCCGGATATCCGTGAAATGGGTACAGTGGGCATCAGACGATTCATGCTGATGATGCCGGTAATCGGTATGCAGATCATCAGTGCGAACTTCTTCCAGGCCATCGGACAGGCGAAGAAAGCCTTTATTCTCTCCATGCTGAGACAGGTCATTCTCCTCATTCCGCTGATCATCATCCTTCCTAAGATATATGGGCTCATCGGACTATGGACAGCAGTGCCGATAGCAGATGGTATGGCTACACTTCTTACGATTCTTGTACTTTATTATCAGATCAGAGCCCTCAATAAGGCTGAAGAAAACTACAGAGAAGAAAGAAAAGACGAGATCGAAGAGCACGTGGAAAGTAAACTGGGCATCAATATCTAAGTGTTTGATAAGACAGATCACATATAAATAATAAACTGCATGTTAAAAGGTGTATCAGGCGCTTAGCGCGCCGGATACACCTTTAATGTTTTTGTTTATGCTTCAAACTGTGAGTTATACAGCTTCTCATAGAAGCCCTTCTTCTTTATGAGCTCATCATGTGTTCCTGTTTCCACGATATCTCCTTCGTCCATGACGAGGATCATATCCGCATTGCGGATGGTGGACAGTCTGTGAGCGATGATGAAGCTTGTTCTGCCCTTCATCAGTTTCTCCATACTTTCCTGTATAAGGACTTCCGTTCTGGTGTCCACAGAGCTTGTGGCTTCATCCAGAATCAGTATGGAAGGATCTTTCAGAAAGACTCTTGCAATGGTCAGGAGCTGTTTCTGACCCTGACTGATGTTTGTGGCTTCTTCGTTGATTTCCATGTCATAGCCATGGGGAAGGGTCTTTACAAAGTGGTGTACATAGGATGCTTTTGATGCCTTTATCACTTCATCATCAGATGCGCTCAGTTTACCGTATCTGATATTGTCCATGATGCTGCCGTGGAAGAGCCAGGTGTCCTGAAGAACCATACCGATGGATTCGCGAAGATCTTTTCTGTTCATCTTCACGATATCTGTACCATCAACCATGATGCTTCCGTTATTCAGCTCATAGTATCTCATAAGAAGCTTCACAAGAGTCGTTTTACCGGCACCTGTTGGGCCTACAATGGCGATTCTTTGTCCGGGCTGAACATCCAGGCTGAAGTTCTTGATGATCAGCTCGTTATCATTATATCCGAACTGAACATTTTTGAATGTGACCTCGCCTTTTATGTCGGAAGGATTGACTCTTATGCCGCCTTCTTCGGTAATTTCGTCTTCTTCCAGGAACTCGAAGATTCTTTCTGATGCGGCGACGGTGGACTGAAGGACATTAGAGATCTGAGCCACCTGACCGATAGGCTGTGTGAATCTGCTGATGTACTGGATGAAAGCTAGAATATCTCCGACTGAAATGGCGTTTCTGATTGCCAGATAACCACCGAATATCGATACGAATACATAGCCAAGATTACCGACAAAGCCCATAAGCGGCTGAGTCAGTCCTGAGAAGAACTGCGATTTCCATGCTGAGCCTCTCAGGTTCTCGTTGATGACACTGAATTCCTCAACGGCTGCCTCTTCACGGTTGAAGGCTTTCATGATGACATGTCCGCCGAAGGCTTCCTCCACATAACCGTTGGCCTTTCCGAGGAATTCCTGCTGCTGCTTGAAGAACTTCTGCGAACGCTTGATGATGGTGATCATCAGTCCCATGCTGAGTGGGAGAATGAGGATCGCAATAAGGGTCATGGGCAGACTGATGGAAATCATCATGATCAGGATACCGATGATGGTGGTCACTGAAGTGATGATCTGCGATAGGGACTGGTTAAGACTCTGTGATACGGTATCCACATCGTTGGTCATTCTGGAAAGGACATCACCATGTGAATTTTTGTCGAAATACTTCAGTGGAAGTGCATTGATTTTCTCTGCGATCTGCGTCCTAAGGTTGTAGGAAACCTTCTGCGCGACACCTGCTACGATGTAGCTCTGGATGAATCCGAGAAGAGCCGATATTCCATAAAGGCCAAGGAGAAGCAGCAGTGTACGCTGTATGCTTTCAAAGTTGATTCCTTCACCTTTGCCTGAAATTTTCTCTACGAGACCCTTAAAGATCTCTGTGGTGACATTTCCGAGAATCTTTGGTCCTGCAATGGCAAAAATGGTGCTGCTGATGGCAAAGATGAGCACAAAGACAAGGGGAATAAGATATGGTTTCAGAAAATCTCTGAGTTTCTTGAATGTCTTTTTAAAGTTCTTAGGCTTATCGCCCATTGTAGCTGCGCCTGGATGGCCACCGCCGAAGCCAGGTCCGCCAGCTCTTCCGGTGCTTTTCGGTTTCTGTTCACTCATTATGCTAATTCCTCCTTTGAAAGCTGTGATGAGGCGATTTCTCTATACACAGAGCAGGTGTTCATGAGTTCCTCATGAGTTCCCTGACCTACGATTCTGCCTTCATCAAGAACGATGATCCGCTCAGCTGTCTTTATTGTACTGATTCTCTGGGCGACGATGATTACCGTGTTGTCCACTTCTTTTTTCAGTGTGGCTCTTAGAGCTGAATCCGTTTTATAGTCAAGTGCCGAGAAGCTGTCATCGAATATGATGGCTTCGGCATCTGTAGCAAGGGCTCTTGCAATGGAAAGTCTCTGCCTCTGACCACCGGATACGTTGCTTCCGCCCTGGGCGATACTGAAATCATACTTTGATTCCTTTTCTTCGATAAAGCCATCCGCCTGAGCGATTCTTGCGGCGCGTTTCATTTTCTCGTCGCTCATGTTCTCGTTCGCATACTTGATATTGCTTTCTGCTGTACCTGAGAAAAGAATTCCTTTCTGAGGCACATAGGCAATCCTTTTTCTGAGTTCCTGAAGAGGAAGATCTTTCACGTTCACTCCATTAAGAAGGATTTCGCCTTCGGTAACATCATAGAACCTTGGGATGAGATTGACTAAAGTGGACTTACCGGAACCTGTAGAACCGATGAATGCTGTTGTCTGACCTGTCAGTGCTTTGAAGGAGATGTCCGTAAGAACATTGTCTTCCGCACCGGGATATCTGAAGGAGACGTTTTTGAATTCAATTTCACCTTTGATGTTCTCTGGCAGTTTTTTCGGATTCTTCGGATCGGTAATGGTGATGTCCTTATCAAGGACCTCGGAAATTCTGTTCATGGAAACAGTCGCTCTAGGCAGAATGATGGAAACCATGGACAGCATGAGGAAGGACATCATGATCTGCATGGTGTACTGGATATAAGCCATCATATCGCCAACCTGAAGATTTCCTTTATTGACTTCATATGAGCCCACCCAGATGATGAGAATGGTAAGCCCATTCATGATCAGCATCATAATCGGCTGCATGAGTGACATCATTCTGGAGATGAAAAGATTGGTTTTTGTGAGGTCTTTATTCGCCTCATCGAACTTCGTCTCTTCATGCTTCTGTGTATTGAAGGCTCTGATGACCAGAAGACCCACAAGGGAATCTCTGACGACCATGTTGACCTTATCGACGAGTTTCTGGAGTGCCTTGAACTTCGGCATGGCGATACTGAACATGATGATCACGACGGTTAAAATCGCCATGACACCAACTGCGATGACCCATGCCATGGATTTATTGGTATTCAGGGCTTTGATGATACCGCCTATACCAAGGATCGGTGCAAAGAATACCATACGAAGGAGAAGAACCGTGAACATCTGCACCTGCTGGATGTCATTGGTACTTCTCGTAATGAGCGATGCGGTGGAAAATTCATTGTATTCCTCATTGCTGAAGGAAGACACTTTTCTGAACAGGGAAAGTCTCAGGTCGCTTCCCAGGAATGCGGAGACTCTGCTTGCGATAAAACTGACGGAAACGGCAACCAGCATAGCAAGAAGTGCGATACCGATCATCTGGAATCCGACTTTGAGAACGTAACTGGTCTGAATGTCGCCTAGATCCGCACCCAGTGCTTCATATTCACCTCGGGTATAGAGTGTAGCGGTCTGGACGATACTGCTTTTGGGCATGACCGAAAGCTGAGTCAGTACTTCATCGATGACCGCTCTTTTCTGCTCCTCGGGCATCATTGTAATGGCATCAAGAGGGGATACGCCTTCAGGAAGATCTGAGAAGTCTCCTTGAGGGACGACCTGAGTCGCTGTATCCTCTGTTCTCAGTCCATACATCATAAGAAGATAGGGATCGAGAAAATCCAAAGATGACAGTTCATCTTCTGTACTCTTCAGTACATAGGAAGATTCTTCCTCCGCTTTAGGATAGCGTTTCAGAAGATCCTGATCGCCTGATGTGTAAAGACTGTAGTGGGCGTCAAAAACAGCTATTTCCTCTTCCGTCATCAGGTTTTTGAGTATATTTACCTCACTTTCTCTAATGACCTTAGGATAAGGGCTGTCTATACCACCCTGCTGAATTCCGACATTTACGATCTTGGACATGTAGTCAGGAAGGGATAGTTCAAGTGATGCCTGCGCAAACAGCAGTACAATCACGATCAGGATATGCAGGGAATATTTTTTCAGAAATTTTATGATTTTAAGCATTTACTGGTCTCTCCTTTGCAGTTTTTCTTATGTTTGGTATTAATATCCTACTCATTATATTTTAGAGAAGGTTATAAGTCAATAATTATTATGAAATCATAAATAATTCTTGCAAGAAAAGAAAATCTTCTTTATAATGATGATGAGGAATTGTAATGATAGAACACTAGGAGGTTCATATTGAGTAACATAGATAAAATCCATGAGACAGGTGAGAATATTTTTCATGCCACCCTGGTTATGCATAATAAGATTGTGAACTTCCATACCATATCCAAAAACTGTGAAGTTCCGCAAAGCCACATGAGGGTACTCTTCCTGCTGAAGAAATATAAAGAAAAGACCATGTCGGATATGGCTAAGGAAATGGAAATTTCAAGACCTAATCTTACACCCATCATAGATCGTCTTCTTGAAGACGGATACCTTGAAAGAAAAGAAGGGCAGAAAGACAGAAGAAAACTTCTGATTTCACTTACGGCAAAGGGCTGGCAGTATCTTGGCGGGATGGAAGACCATGTCAAAGAACAGACCCGGCACAAGCTGGAGAGTCTGTCCGATGAAGAGCTCGATATCCTGAATGAGTCTTCTATGAGAATACTTGAGGTGCTGAAAAACCTCTAACATCATAAAAGTGATGTAAAAGAGAAGATGAATCCATATGCGGAATCATCTTCTCTTTAATTTCGATCATTTGTTTTTCGGTATTCAAAGCGGTATAGTAGCATTATGGATAACTTCAGTCTGATAGGGGAAATCAGATGCCCAGGGCATCAAGAAAAGGACCGATATCGATGAATCCCTGAAGATCGAGATAATAGGCCACAAAAGCCAGAATCAGAATGGTCAGCACAAATTTGAATGCTGATTTCATGATTTTCAGTACGATGATCACGGCTAAAAAGGCCAGAGCAATGATGATAAAATCCAAGGTGGGACCTCCTTTAAGAATGGTTTAACCATAAAATATTATAATCATTATAGCACAAGGTTAATGGATATCAGTAGATATTATAAAGCGTTGTGTCTGATTTTTTAGAGGTGAAATAAACGATGAAAATGCTGATAATAGAGGATGACAAGCTCCTTGCAGAATCCATTGCCGATTATCTTAAAGACAACTTCTCTGTGGACCTTGCCCGAGATGGGGAAGAAGGTCTTTATGAAGCGGAGAAGGATATTTACGATCTCATTCTTCTGGATATCATGATGCCTGAGATGAACGGATACGAAGTTCTTGAACATCTCCGTAAGCAAGGCATCACGACGCCTGTAATTATGATTACCGCAAAGGATGGTCTCGAGGACAAAATTAAAGGACTTAAACTGGGCGCTGACGACTATATCGTCAAGCCTTTTTTCAGGGAAGAACTTCTTGCGAGAATTGAGGCGGTCCTAAGAAGAAGCGGAAGACTCATGGATATCGCAACCATCAAGTACAAAGAACTCACCCTTGAACGTAAATCCAAGCGTGTTTTCCTGAGGGATAAAGAAATTTTTCTCCAGGGTAAACAGTATGATCTACTTGAATATCTCATATCCAATAAAGATACCATTCTCACAAAGGAACAGATTTTTGACAGGATCTGGGGATTCGATTCCGACACCATGGTGAGCGTTGTGGAAGTATATGTCTCAAATCTGAGAAAAGCGCTGAAGAATTACGGATACACGCTGCCCATAAAAACTGTACGAGGATTAGGATATATGTTCTCTGTGGAGGAAGAATCGGATGAAGAAGAAAAAGATTAGGATAATCATCAGTTATGCATCCATATTCTTTGTGATTATCTGTCTTTTCGCCGTGAGCATCTTCATGTTCGTCTCCACCAACCAGATGAAGAATGTCGACTCCGATCTGATGCTGTTTAAATCCGCTGTTCAGAGGGTCCACGACAGAGAACTTAAGGTTGCTCTGCCGCTGAATCCGAAAACAGTGACCATAGTGAAGAATGCCAACGGAACACTTGATCCTGATTTTCCGGTAACAGAATTCTATCGGGACAGTCTTTCTAAGTTCAATGATATTCCTCTGGAAGAGATCCGGACTGTAGCATTCAAAGGCGGATATTACCGGACCATAAAGTTCAATCATTTTCTGGAAGGGCAGCCTAAAGAAGTTCAGGTGCTCTACAACATCGACTCGGACATCCGTGTGATGAACAGTCTTAAAAAGATTCTCATCAATGGAACCATCCTCATCATCATTGCCTGCATCATGATCAGCTATGTACTGGCCAGTGCATCCATAAGACCGATGAAGGAATCCATAGAGAAGGAAAGAGCTTTTCTGCAGGATGCTTCCCATGAACTGAGGACTCCGATTGCAGTCATCCAGAGCAGACTTGAAGGGCTTCTTCGAAACCCTGAAGAGAAGATCATCGACAAATACGAGTATATCGAACCTGCACTTCGGGAGAGCAGAAGAATCTCCCGTATGGTGTCGAACCTCATGATTCTGACAAGAGCTGATGCAGGCGCAAGTCTCGATAAGCTGGAGAGCTTTGATCTTAGAAAGCTGGGAGACGATATTGCCATCATCTACGGTGAGTTTGCCATGATCCAGAACAAGAAGCTGGTCTATAATCCCACCGAAGAGGTGGTCATTGAAGGAAACTATGAAAAGCTCCATCAGCTGCTCATCATCCTTATGGACAATGCGCTGAAGTATACAAAAGATCAGGGGGTTATCGAACTTTCCATATGTTCATCCAAGGATAAGGGAATCATCAGGGTTTCCGATAACGGTGTGGGCATCAAGGAAGAGAACCTTGACAAGGTCTTTACAAGATTCTTCAGAGAGGATAAAGCCAGAAACAGGAACAACGGCGGCACAGGGCTTGGACTTTCCATAGCCAGATGGATCGCTGAGAGTCATGGCGGTACAATCACCGCGAAAAACAGAAAAGAAGGCGGAACGGTCATTGAAGTGCAGCTTCCAAAAGAGCATAAAAACAGGCCGTTGAAATCTCAGGAAATATAGAGCTTAAAAGTCCCATTAACCATGGGGCTTTTCTAATGTAAAGTTTTATGTGAATGAGAATGGAATTCATTGGCAATCTTTGGTAAAAAGGTTATAATATTAACGTTGCAAATTTTTAGAAAAGATAAAAATGAGTGTTTCCGGAAAAGTGCCGGATAAACGGGGAGATTGATTTTGGATAAATATAAGATTGGACTGGTAAGCCTTGGCTGTGACAAGAATCGCATCGATTCTGAAATCATGCTGGGCATGATGAAAAATAAATATGAACTGACCGATGATTCCAGAGAAGCGGATATGATCATCGTAAATACCTGCGGCTTTATTGAAAGCTCAAAGCAGGAATCCATTGATACGATTCTTGAAATGGCCGAATACAAGAAAAGTCATAAATGCAGACTGCTTATGGCTACAGGCTGCCTGACTCAGAGATATGGGGAAGAGCTGCTGACTCTAATGCCTGAACTGGATATCATTCTCGGGGTAAACAACTATGGTTTCCTGGACCAGTACGTGGAGAAATTCATCAGCACCAAGGAAAGAATCATGGCCCTTGATTACCTGGATGAAGGAATCAACGAAGGAGAAAGAATCATCACAACCGGTCTTGGCCAGACAGCTTATCTCAGAATATCCGAAGGATGCAGCAATCACTGCACCTACTGCATCATTCCGAAGATCCGTGGAAGCTACAGAAGCAGACAGATGGACCATATCCTTTCGGAAGCGAAGAAACTTGCGGATTCAGGCGTGACTGAAATCATCGTGGTTGCTCAGGACACAACGAGATACGGAACAGATATCTACGGAAAGAAAAGTCTTCCTGAGCTACTTCAGAGACTGAAGGAAATCGAAGGCATCAGATGGATCAGAGTGCTCTATCTTTATCCTGAGGAATTTGATGATGAGCTGATCCGTGAAATCAGAGACAACGAGAAGGTCGTCAAGTATCTGGATCTTCCCATCCAGCATATCAGTGACACTGTTCTCAAAAGAATGGCAAGAAGGACAAAGAAAGAAGACATTCTTTCACTTATCGAGAAGCTGAGAAAAGAAATTCCGGACATTGTCCTTAGAACATCACTCATCGTAGGCTTCCCGCAGGAAACCGAGGAAGAGTTTAATGAGCTCTATGATTTTGTCGGAGACATCAGATTTGATAAGCTTGGCGTGTTCACCTATTCAAAGGAAGAGGGGACAGCTGCAGCGCTCATGAAAGGGCAGGTCAAGAAAGCCGATAAGGATAAGAGACTGGACCTCATCATGACCCGTCAGCAGGAAGTAAGCAGAAACGTCAATGAAAAGAAGATCGGCAGAACTTATGAAGTGCTCGTTGAAGGGCTCGGAGAGGAAGGCTACTATGGCAGAAGCTATGAGATGGCACCTGAGATCGACGGACTTGTTTTCATCGATACAGACAAAGATCTTGTCGTGGGATCCTATGTCAACGTGAAAATCACTGAAGCTGCTGAATACGATCTTAAGGCGGAGCTTGCTTAAGCCGGCTGATCTTTAAGAATCAGATAATGAATGGTAAAGATGGCATCATGATGATGGTGATCTTCTGACAAGGGGCAATGACGTGCTTATGGGCATGGCATTGCCTCTTTTTGAAATTTCCACCATATCAAAAATGGGGTTGAAGGCAAAACAAAAGGGATTCGACTGAATCCCCGGTGCATGATTTGTGCTGAAAATGAACAGTTTTTACTAGATGATGTTCTCTCTTCTGGCTTCTTTGATTGCGTTTTTGACGCCTAAGATCCTCTGCCATTCTTGTCCTTCTTACCTGAACCTTGGCATTACTATGTTTCAGCTGTTTTGTTGTTTGTTGCATTTAAATTTGACATTAGGCGCTGGAAAAAAATAAAAAACCTCAAGAATCGATTTCTGAAGAAGTCAATAACGGAGATTTCGTAAAAACGACTATTCAAAGAGTAGTAGACGGAGATACTTTTGAATTAACGACAGGAGAGAAGGTGAGGATCATAGGAGTAAACACTCCAGAAGCCACAATCACAACAGAACTCTATGGAAAAGAAGCCAGCAACTATACAAAGGAGAAACTGACAGGAAAAACCATCTATTTGCAAAAGGATGTTTCCGATACCGATAAGTATGGAAGGCTACTTCGATATGCATGGCTGGAAGTACCAAATGAAATCACGAAGGAAACCATCGCTAAGCATATGTTCAATGCTCATCTGCTCCTGGAAGGTTATGGCCAGCCTTATACACTTCAACCGGACTCAAAGCATGCTGATATATTTGTGGAATTTGCCAGAGGGGCAAGGGAAGAAGAGAAGGGACTTTGGAAAATTAACCAGGAAGGGACAACAAAAGGAACTGATTTCTAAAAATACGCAAACATCCAAGAAGAACCTAAGGGTGCGAATCTTAGGTTCTTCTTTTGGAGGCTAATGGATATCATCTAAATTATTCTTTAAACTTAGTCAAGTATTTTCTTTCAGCCATTAATCATTATTATAAGGAAGTTTATGATTAAAATCTATCAATTCTCGACTTAATAGAGAATCTGATTTATCAGAAAATTCGCTGTAAATACGCTCTATTTGATCGTAGGCATAATCAGATTCTTCGGAGCTACGAGTCGTTTCATCTGGAAATAAATCACTAATTATTTGAATGTACTCGGATGCCAATTTTTTATTGAATTCTAATACTTTCTGTAGATATTCTTGTTCTTCGACGGAAATGCTTCCATCTGAATAGATGTAATCAAACTTTTCTTCTAGATTAGAGTAAATTTTTTCATACGCATGGACACTCTCCGAATCAATAATGAAACTAGAGAGTAATTTTGACTGTATAAAGTTCTGAAACGTTACCTGACTGAAGTCTATTAAAGCATTATGATGTGTTCCCACCTTAACACTTTCTTCTAATACTTCATCTAATAGAATTAATTGATCCCCAAAATCTTCAAAATCACGTAGTAATCGGGCCTTCATGCTCATTATATAATATCTGTCATTGGTAGTCATTTTATTTCTATTTATACTAGCAACACCCATGATTAGAACAAGAATAAATAAAATTATACATGTAATTTTATAATTTATTTTCACAATATTCCTCCAAAATAGATACAAAAATCTTATTTGTATAAATATAATTGCTTGTTAGGAACTCTGTAATTAACAACTGTCCCCTTATTCAACTTATTCGTAGTAATATTTGAAGGATTGTTATTAAGATATCTCGTTAAAGTTGGAAAATAATATTCCTGCCTTAAATTAAGCACATTATACTGGTTATCATTCATCTTAAATATCTGTTGGGTAAGATCTTCTATGACCACTGCACTTCCCCCTGCCCCAGCTAAACTAAAAGTAGTTGCTAGAACAAATGTCACCACTCCACTTCCAGGTACGATCAACCCCAAAACACTCAATGGTGTCGATAAAACCCACGCCGGCCAAGTACTAGGCATATTATTTTTTAGATTATTTCTAAAGGTTATTAACTGAGCTTTACTAAGGCAAAAAATGTTTTGCCTGATTTCGCTTACAGATGTAGCAGAAAAAGGTTCAATACTCGTCCTTGTTTCTTTGTTGCTGAACGTTAAATCACCATTATCTACTTTATTATTCAATTGTTTCAATACTTCTTCAATCTTTATTCGAGAACTAGTATTCGTTACTTTTTCTTTTAAAGCATTTTGATTAATATGGATATGTCCATTATCTATATACATATCCGCTTCCAAATTTTCTATTAGTTCTAACGTATCTTCATCCGCAATCCTAAAAGGATCAGCTACTAGTGAATTGCTTTCTTCAAAGGAACTTGCTAAAACAGAAATTCTTGAGAACGTAATTAAAATGATTAGAAATGAAATAGTTTTGAATAATTTTTTCAAATAATTCTCCTTTGGTCTTCAAAATTGATGTTGAATCACCCTAAAGAATACCATCTTTTACATCACAAATAGCTGCGGGATAAAACTGTGCCATAATGTCTAACGCAGTAAATCGCAAATAACTCCATGAACAAAACGAATAACTACTCCACATGCACCAAATAAGGAGAAAAACCCGATAAATCAGACGCATAAAATATAAATATATAATTGAAGATTAATTAACCAAATGATAACATAGGTATTATAAATTTTCAATTACTAAGTTGTATCTTGTAAAGAATATAAGTATAATTATTATATATCATTACTCAATTCAAATAAATGATGAATAAGGGAGTTATCGTATGAACAGGAAGGGAATTCTACTTTTGTCCGCTGCTGCTGGAATTTTGATTATGGGGCTTCTCTTCAGAGAATTCAAACCGGAATATATTATAGGAAATCCTGAGAAAGTGAGTCTTGAATGGTTTGTCTATGAAGGCGAGGAGATTGCTGCAGATGAAAAGAGGGTTCTTGAGATCGTAAAGAAGTATGAGGCCAGAAGATCCTTAAAGGATTTCTTTCCGACCAGGCCAGAAGATGCGAAAATCCAGATGATTCTGGAAGACGGCAGCAAAGTTAAACACATCATACTTGGAGATCCTGACATCTGGTATCAGGCGGAGGACAGAACGGGGTATGAAATTCAGAATGCTGATAAGCTTTTAAGTGAGCTGGAGTCCCTTTTCGAAAACTAGATGAGTGCCTAGGTCTGGTCATGAGCTTAACGGACGTGTATTGAAATAACATAAGAAAATTTATGAAGGAAAGTGTCTGTCTTCATATCAGCGAATAAGATAGTATCTTTAGGAGGAATTATCGATGTTTCAACCCCTATGGTTTTATATGGTCGTTTTTTTGTCCAATCCAGTCATAATCCTTTTACAGTTGTATGGTGATATAAAGCACGGAAGAAAGATTATGGACCGCTCTCCGGTTGTTGGAGTATTCTACTTCTGTTGGATCTATTATGAAATATCTACAGGAAGGCTTCCAAAGGAAGGACTCCTGAATATGATCATGATTATGGGGGGAATATATATGGCAACAGTCTTCATATACTTATACGTTGAGAAGCATTATGGCAGGAAAGAAAAAACTCCTGTAGAGAAGTAAGTCTCAGAGATCAGAAAAGAATATTTTAAAGATCCTCTATAGGATAAGACAATGAATGAGACTCTGCCTATTAAGTTGAGAAAGGAGTGATGGAAGATGAGTGATTTCTGGATATCCCCATATGCGATATTCTTCTTTATTACTCTTGCCACATCATTGAACCTTTATATTCTACAAGGGAAAGTGGAAAGAAAAACGTATATGCTGGTGAACAGTATCGCAATACTGCCGGTCATACCGGTTTTCTGGGCGATGACTGCTGACTTTGGCGGGATAGGGGATAGGTTCACGCTGATTTATGAGCCCTGGTTAATTACCTTGTTTTCCATTGCCATGCTTATAGTGAGAATTGTACAGTTCAGGAAAAAATAATGAACGTACTGTAAGATCATTTTCGAACATGATGCTTTGAGTGACTCCAGTCCCATAAAAACTCTCTCCCAGAATAGAATTTAAGGAACCGATATCGATTCGGAATAACTTCGGGATCGATATCGGTTCCTTTATTATTGATTTCTTCCTCTACCTAAACTAATATTTTCACCGAGGCGTAATTAAGATTGGTCACGCATTGCACGATATTTTAAAAGTAAATTCCCGAAGCTATATATTTAGATAATAAGTTCCCAGGTAGCGAACAAAGTTGATTTATGCACAAGATCTGAGAGAAGATGAGCATGAAGTCAATTTATTGGAATTGATCAACGCACGGGGTAATCAACATATCAAAACTTTAACATCAAAACATTAATTTGCTCAAAAAATTTTGGTAAAATCAAAATATAGGTATCAAAATAAAGTTTTGCTGATAATATTTTGTGGAGGTGATGATATGAAAAAAGAAAATATGACTGCAGACGAGAAGTTTCTCAGGAAGCTTTCAAATCATATGAATAATAGTGATGAATTAAGTCTCAAAATGATATATTCCTTATTCCCAGAAATGAATCGGAACACTATTTCATGGAGGCTTTATTCATTAGTTCAGCAGGGAAAGATTTATAGGACTGGGCATGGTATTTATTCTCGAAGTAGAAACAATGAGAATAATGTATCAGCCGGATATGAATATTTGCAAAGAAAATCTAAAGAAATCTATGACATTTTAACAGGGTATGGATATGATTTTTACATTACGGGACTGGATTCCTTGGTAGGAGAAATCCTACATATGCCAGAGAATTACCCAGTACTCATAATTATTGAAGAATCAGGCATAAAGGAAATTCAAGAAGTATTAAATGAGAAGGCTATGTTTGTTATTACAGAAAAAGATCGTGAGATATTTGAAAAAACAATTCTGAGAAATAAAGTAGATGTGATTTTGCTGAGAGGAAAAGATTTGTCTTTGGCAACGGATAATATATCACAGAAAGAAAAAGGCTTCATTGATTTGTATTACGCGGTTACAAGATTAGAGTATGGCATTTCCATACCTGAATTGTCTCGAATATATCAGAACTTGCAAAGAAATAACTCTATTGCAAAGGCAAAAATGAAAGCAGCAGCTAAAGACAGAGGCATATCTATCGAGATAAACTGGCTTCTTGAAATGAACAAAGCATCGGAAAAAACTATAGAATTTATGAGTTATCTGCTAAGGAGGTAAGATGGAGTTAATTAACAAAGATCATATAATTCTAGAAAAAGAGGTCTTCTTAAGAAGCAAAATTGAAAAAAACATGACTCATGGTGGGTTTAACTCCCTATCTAAATTTGAACTTTTCATATGGGATTTAGAGATGTTCCTACAATTACAAAAGAAACTTGGTGATAAAATCATCTTGAAAGGTGGAGCTGCGACACAGTTTTATGTACCAGTAACGTCGCAAAGAACTAGTATTGATATAGATATGATATGTTTGGCAACTCCTGAAGAAGTACATCAAATAATTTCGGAAATTGAAAATGAATTAGCTGGAGTTGAGGATTATTGTAAATTTAGATTATATGCTCCGAAAAATCCTAAGCTCGGCTTAGATGCTTTAGAGACATATTTTCGACAGTTCCAAGTATATGCAATGAGCAAGAACTGTTTGCAACTAAAGGAAGACAGGAAGTAAAAATTGAATTTATTTTTTCAGAAGATGAGTATGAAATAAATAAGATAAAACAGCCAGAGCTATTTGCGTTAGAAACCGAGAGAGAATTCAATATATTAGCATTTGAAAGCTTATTTGGTGATAAGTTGACCACACTTGGTCCAAATACAATAGGGATTTCTGACGAACGATCTGATGAACAAGTGAAGCAAATCTATGATGTCATTACATTTTTTCCTTCCAATCTGGATCAGATACTAAAGAACAAACAGCTAATCAAAGAAAATTACGAAAAAGTAGCACATCTTGAATGTCGGATTCACAATATAAGATATGACAAGGACTTACTTTTAGAAGATATGAAAGCATTGATTCGTAGATTGAAGAATATTGAAAGTGATGGGAAGCTTCTTCAAAGAGCGAATGATTTTCAAGCATTATATTTAAGAAAATCTGTAAATCGAGATAAAGCCGAATGGGCAATAGTAGGATATCAACTTGAATTATTAATAGATTATATTTTTACAGATGACTTGAGAATTGTTCGATATAGAGAAATTGAAGAGTATATTGGCAAGCTTAAATTTGAAGATATTAGAGGTCCTGAACGAGGAAAACTTAATAGAGAAATACGATCCATATTAGAAGCGAGCTTCGGGACTATCGCTGGGTTGAGTGTAGACCTCTTCAAAAAAAGAATTGATCGAATAATATGGGAGTTGGTCACATTTGTTGATTTAGAAAAGATACAAGGTGTACTCAGCGGAATAGTATAAGAAGATCAATGAGTAAAACTCGTAGATCAAGGGGTGGATGAATTTAAGTTAAACGTTGAATTTCATAATAAATCCAACCAGGTGGTATCTAACTTATTGAGGACAGCAGGAAACTATCTATATACAGACATAAACTCATGTTTAATCAAGCCAGATTATAGGTTTTACCATAGACCTGATAAAATAACCGCTGCAGTGTCAGAAAAATCATATGGCACTACAGCGGTTATTTAATATTCCTATTCTGGCAGTCTTCGTATTCGGTTTCCGGGAACCATCAGTTCTCCAGGATTTCTGAAAGCCTGGTTTCATCCAGGATCTCAATGTTTCTTTGTCCTGTCAGGGCAATAATGCCTTCTTCCTGCAAGGAGGAAAGCTTTCTGCTTAAAGTCTCCTGAGAAGTGCCGATGATGCTTGCAAGTGTTCCTTTACTGAAAGGAAGCCTGAAGGATTTCATTGAAAACTCCCGGGAAAGATCCAGAAGATATTTTGCGATTCTCTGCTCCACATCGTAAAGACCTATGGATTCCACAATATCAAGAATCTGGACATTCTTCTTCGCATACTGTTCCAGGATCTTCAGTCCCATTTCGGGATGCTGAAGGATGAGATCTCTGATGTCGGAGCCTTTCAGAACGCATATGTTGGTCTTTTTCATGGCTTCTGCAGAGTTCATAATGGGTTTTGATTCGAAAAGTGCATGCTCGCCAAGGAAATCCTTGGGTCCTAGCACATGAAGCGTCTGCTGCTTCCCCTGACTGGAAAGCTTATATATTTTAACCTCACCGCTGTTGATGATATAGAGATTATCGCCAGGATCTCCAGGCGAGAAAATGATCTCGCCCTTTTCATAATTCTTGTGTATGGACTTTGATAGGATCAGGTTTTTCTGATCAAGGGTAAGGGAGTCGAATAAACTGATTTTGTCTACACATGTGACACCGTTTTTCTTACAATTGTCGCAACCACAGTCGCAGCCTGTTTCTAATAGCATGGGTTTCACCTGTCTTTCATTTTTGCTTTTCTTTCTATACATTCAGTAAACCATGTCTGATACTAATTATCAATTGAAAAAAACAGAATGCCATGATATGCATCCTGTTTTCGGAATTACAGTATTCCTTCTTTGATCAGAAGAGATTCCAGACTGGTGACTTTCTCTGAGAGCATTTTGAATTTTTCCTTGATTTTTTCTTCAGATGCTTCTTCTCCTAAAATTGTCTCCATATCTGTAACATCGGTTAATGCTGCTTCTATATCCTGGTTGATGGCATCAATGACTTCCTTTTTCATCTTTCACCTCTAATTTAATTCTTCTGTACTGACTTCTGCATTCATTGTATTTATGAAAGGTGCTCTGAAAGAAAATTCTCTTTCATGTCCGCAGTTTTCACAGACGCACTGTGTTATATTTTCCGCTTTACCGCTGTCAAAGCTCAGTCCTACAGACTCTGTGAGGAAATTCCCTCCGCAAAGCTCGCATGGCGTATTGTTTATCACGATATATTCACTTTCCACAAACTTCATTACTTCGTTTAAATTCACTAGTCGTCCTCCCTTAGGAATAATTCTTAATCATGGTAGCACTAAGAATAATAATATGCAACAAAGAAAACAGGGCTAACAAAAAAAGATTTATCTATGGTGGAGAAAAGGCCTGAGATAACATATAATAGTTAATATACAGAATTTTATATGCAAATGTCTGAAAGGTATGAAGAAAACACATGAAGGAAGAGAGTCAACTGGCCCGGTGTGTGTACCTGCCTGAAGAACGTATCGATGTAAAAAGAGATAGAGCATATTTCGTGTCCATAGAGTTTTTGATATCTGGGCTAAATAATGAGAGAGGTGGTGAGGGATTATGGAAAAGAGTATCCATTCATTTGAAATTGTTGATGACAATATCATCGTAAAAAGAATAGATAAATCTCTTCTCACTTATGGAGAAATCAGAATCCCCAATTACCTCAGGGACTTTTTTCATTTCCATGAGATGGAGAAGCATGACCGCTGGGACATCAGAATCACCTACAACAAGATCGACTATTATGGCGTCCTATATCTGGATGACTATAAAAGATTAAGAGGCAAGCTGAGATGGGGAAAAGATTTAACGAGGGAGCTCAGCAACGTCACGTCGAAGTACGTTTTTGAAAGCTACGGCTATGATATAAAAGAAGAAAATGTTCCCCTTTTAAGGCTGGAGAAGATCGACCGGCAGACCTTCGTTGCCGATGTCATATTCCCGGAGGATGTAGAAAGAGATGCCAAGGAGTATATGCTCCATGCGGATAAATTCATCTACGGCATCAAGGCGAGATTTGAGAATGATCCTGAAATCAGGATGAAGGTTCTTAAGCAGCAGGGTATGAGCTGCGCCATCTGCGGATTCAACTACGAGAATTTCTATGGCAATGTGGGCAGAGGGTATATCCAGATTCATCAGATTATAGAAGATGAGATGAAGATGGACGAGTTCGATGTGGAAAAAGATTTTATTCCCATCTGCGAGAACTGTCATGGTCTTATTCATAGAAACAAGGAAGAGGACCTATCGGTATCGGAACTGAAACAGATCATCCATATCCGGCACGAACTGAGGAAAACAGAGAAAGAGTAAGGTGTATCACATTTGCTGATATCGCTTTACTCTTTTATCATTTTGGCGATGTATGTAAAGGATTTCCAATAAAATAATCAAATTCATCATTAGGGTTTTACAAGGATAATTCCTCTGCTATAATGGAGTATACGGACAAATAAAACTATTTGTAAATACTACGGCTACACAGGAGGTTAAAATGAGTAAAGCATTGGACAATTTCCTTACTGAAAATCTTCATGATCTAAAGAGTAAAGGTCTATACAATGAGATCGACATTTTAGAAGGCAGCAATGGACCAAAGATCACAATCAGAGGAAGAGAACTGATCAACCTGTCCTCAAACAACTATCTGGGACTGGCTACTGACGAAAGACTGAAGAAAGCTGCTAAAGATGCTACAGACAAGTATGGTGTAGGTGCAGGCGCAGTGAGAACGATAAATGGAACAATGGACATCCATGATGAGCTTGAGAAGAAACTGGCGAAGTTCAAGGGTACAGAAGCCGCAATCGCATTCCAGTCAGGATTCAACTGCAATATGGGTGCAATATCAGCAGTTATGACAAAGAATGATGCCATTTTATCCGATGAACTCAATCATGCTTCAATCATTGACGGATGCAGACTTTCCGGTGCAAAAATCATCAGAGTCAAGCATCAGGATATGGACGATCTTAGAGCAAAGGCAAAAGAAGCCATTGCATCAGGTGCTTATGGAAAGATCATGTACATCAGTGACGGCGTATTTTCGATGGATGGAGACGTAGCCGATATCAACGGTATCGTTGAAGTCTGCAAGGAGCTTGATATCATCTCCTATATCGATGACGCACACGGTTCAGGCGTAATGGGCAAGGGAGCCGGAACGGTAAAACATTTCGGTCATGCCAAGAACATCGATTTCCAGATGGGTACACTTTCAAAAGCCATCGGCGTCGTCGGTGGATATGTTGCAGGAACCAGGGATCTTATCGACTGGCTGAAAGTCAGAGCAAGGCCATTCCTCTTCTCCACTTCACTGACTCCAGCCAATGCGGCAGCATGTATTGAAGCGATAAGGATTATGGAAGAAGATCCGAAGCTGAATGAAAAGCTCTGGGAGAACGGCGATTTCCTGAAAAAGGAACTTAAGGCTCTAGGGTTCAATATCGGTCACTCCGATACACCGATCACTCCAGTAATCATCGGCGATGAAACCCTCACTCAGAAGTTTTCAAAGAAACTCATCGAAGAAGGCGTTTACGCAAAATCCATCGTCTTCCCGACTGTTCCGCTGGGTACAGGAAGGGTAAGAAACATGCCGACAGCAGAGCATACAAAAGAGATGCTTGAAGAAGCGGTCAGGATATATGAAAAGGTCGGAAAAGAATTAGGGGTAATTTAAGGGAGAAAAGCATGAAGAAAATATTAATCACAGGAGCCATGGGACAACTTGGCTCAGAGCTGACCACAGCACTTAGAGCGCAGTACGGAACAGATAACGTCATCGGTACAGACATCAGAAGACCAGATGAGAGCTCACCTCTTCTGGCAGGACCCTTTGAGATACTGGATGTTCTTGATGGAAAAACCATGGGTGAGATCGTCAAGAAGGAAAAGGTAGACACCATCATCCATCTGGCGGCTCTTTTATCTGCAACAGCGGAAAGAAATCCGAAGTTTGCTTGGGACATCAATATGGGGGGCCTTGTCAATGCACTGGAAGTGGCAAGGGAGTTCAACACTCAGTTCTTTACACCAAGCTCCATTGGGGCTTTCGGTCCAAGCACACCGAAGAAAAACACACCACAGGATACCATCCAGAGACCTACGACCATCTACGGCGTGACAAAGGTTGCAGGAGAGCTTCTATGTGATTACTATTTCGAAAAGTTCGGCGTAGACACAAGAGGAGTAAGATTCCCGGGTCTTATCGGCTATGTTACCCCTCCAGGCGGCGGAACAACAGATTATGCAGTGGATATCTACTATGATGCCCTCAAGAAGGGTTCCTACGAATCCTATATCGATAAGGGAACCTTTATGGATATGATGTACATGCCTGATGCCCTTGATGCGATCATTCAGCTTATGGAAGCTGATCCTTCAAAGCTTATCCATAGAAATGCATTCAATATTTCAGCTATGTCCTTCGACCCTGAAATGATTGCTGCCGAGATCGGAAAGCACATTCCAGGATTCAAGATGAGTTACAATGTGGATCCTGTAAGGCAGGGTATTGCAAACAACTGGCCCGACAATATCGACTACTCTGCCGCGATTGCAGAATGGGGCTTCAAAACGAACTACAACCTTGAAACCATGACAGCTGATATGCTTGAGAAACTCAGAATTAAGCTTGGTATCACTGATCGTTAAAGATGGATTAGATAAAAAGGAAGGTGATTATATGAGCGAAGAACTCTATGTTGTAAACAGCAGAATCTTACCTGAGATATTCTCGAAAGTACTGGAAGTAAAGACGCTGATTCATACTGGAAAAGTCAAGGACATCAGCGAAGGGGTCAAAGCGGTTGGGATTTCAAGAAGTGCTTACTATAAGTACAAAGACCATGTTTTTCTTCTGTCAGAGGGAAGCAAGGGAAGAAAAGCGACACTTTCTTTTCTGGTCAGCCATGAAGCGGGAGCACTGGCGAAGATACTCGAGAAACTGAGATTGACCAATGCCAACATCATTACCATCAATCAGGATATCCCGATAAATAATGCCGCAAGCGTCAATCTGACGATTGATACTTCTCAGATGAACATCAGTGTCAAGGAACTTCTGGACAGTTTCGACAATGAGCAGTACATCATCAGCGTTCAGCTGGTAGCTGTAGAATAATCCGAGAGATAAATAATCAGAACAATAATATAGATGAGCTTCTTTCAAGCTATGAACTGAAATCACTGTATTTCAGAAGTGCCTGAAAGGAGCTTTTTCTTATGAGGAAAATTAAAGATAGTAGAAGTCCGCAAAAAACGATTGCTATGAATATCCACAACTGAAGAATATCCCGAAGAAGTTCGGGGTATGAAAAGGTAAAAATGATGTATACTTATCATATGAGATAAATTATACAGGGTATATTCGTTCAGGAATAGTATCGACATAGAAAAATGCTCTCTGATGACGATCATCTGAGACAAAGGTGGAGAAAAATGAAACGAAGAAATAAGATTGTCATTGCAGCAGCGCTGCTTATTCTCGGGTCAGCAGTCAGCATAGGATGCAAAAGTGAAGAAGTGACTCCCTATACTCAAAATATCGTTGTGGATGGTCAGGCTCTGCCCTTTCATATGAGCTCATTTGAATACAATAATGAAGAGGATGCTGATATTGAGCTTAAACTGCATCAGATCTTCGGAACCAGCCTAGGTAAACAGATGAGGGAGGGAAACTACATCATTGTCAATCATGACGGCGATGATCTTACAGAGGAGTTTATAGGTGAGCAAATGCCATCTTCCGAAGATATTGCCAAAATCACTCGGGAAATCAAGGAGAGCGGGTATCTTGTGGTCAATCCGGAGCGGTATAGGGTCACAACCATTGAAAAAGAGATAAAAGCTTTGTTCAATAATGAAAGAAGAATTCATCCCCAGGAGAAGCTGAAAGAAGTACTTGAAGCCAACAGAGAGTCTTTTGAAGAGAAAGACTATGAGAGCATAAATCTCTATCTCTTAAGAAATCGTATTATAGTCTTCAGTACATCGGAGGAGAAAAAATGAAACGCAGTCTGATTTGTGTATGTCTATTGTCCCTTATGATCATCAGCGGCTGTTCACCGGAGTCCGAACAGCCTGCGGACGAAACACCAGAGACTTCGACGGGAGCTGTAGCTGTATCAGGTGAGGGATCCAGTGCTCTTGAAGAGAAGATAAAGGAGCAGAAGCAGATGATAAAGACGCTTGAAGCTGCCAATAAGGAATATCTCAATCTGCTGGAAGCGGCAATCAGCCATCTCGATGAAGAGAATCTGAGCGCATTTGCACAGAAGCAGTTCAGCTATACCCTTAAGGTCAATGATGAGGCTGTACCTCCTGAAGGTATCGTAGAAATCGATGAACTGCCTGTAGCTGTGACTCTGGTTTCAGAGATGGGTACTAGCATCTTACTGCCTCAAAAGATTTACGAGCAGGGAATGCTCTCTTCTGATGATCCGCTTGAGCATTTGAACTTCATGAAAGAGGAGCCTGAAGATGTTGTGGTCAGAGACGGGACATCTGTCCAGTCATTCACCTACATTTTCGGGGAAGAGAGTCCATTGGAAGAGATGGAATTCATGATCTCAGATGAGCTGAAAGGCAGACTTGGATTAGATACCAATGTGGTTAAAATCATAAAAGGACAATGATCATTTCAGATAATGCTCTTCGTTACAGAAGTGGAGAAGTGGGTTATTGTGCTGTATTTCATCGTGGAACCTGCAGTTAATTCAAAGGTCTATCAACAAAGTATTTAGCCAATTATCTGTACTGGTTTAAATGGCTGGAGTTTTTTACAAGCGAAAAGAGAGATTTGAAAAGTAAACAGCTTTTATACATGCACCCTCATCGAACTGCAATATCAGAATCAAAGATTTTCAAGGAAGGGGCCAGTATTTATATAAATCAAAGCAATCCTAAATAACAGTCATACAATATGATATATCAGGAGGTAAAATGAAGAAATATTTAGCCGTTATCCTAACAATTCTCACCCTTCAAATATTTGCTGGATGTGAGAAAGAACAAGAGACACCCAAAAGAATCGTAGAACATATCAACATACTTGAGGAAGAACTACCTAATGAAGATAAGGAGTATCTTGCGAAAAATCTGCTTGATATTAAAACTGGAGAGGTTCCATTACTTGAAAATGGAGAACTTCCAACAAGTCCAGCAGGCTATGCATTTTGGTATAATCGTGACGGTAAACTTGATGATTCCCATGAATTCAATTCACAACAGTATCTCTTTCTCTCAAGAGAACTGGTCATGAAACATACAGACGGAAAACTCATAGGACTGTATTTTGTGGACGAGAATTTCAATGTCTATTATTTTGGTGGAAGAGGCAGGGAGAATTAACTTTCTTTGTCACTATTCAAACAGGGATTCTTGCGAATCCTTTTTTTTTTTCATTGTTTTCAACACTATTTACAAACAGAGCCTAAAATAAAGAGGCGGTAAGCAAAAAGGTATGCTTACAGCCTCTCGGTATTAATATTTAAATCTTTCTCTTAGCTTCTCGGTAAGCTTCAGCACCATAAAGAGGAGTGACGCGTAGACCGGGAATTCTATGAGGTTTTTGACGAGTCTTGTGCCGATAAGAACGATGAAAGCATCGCCATACATCATACTGAGCCAGAGTGTAGTGAGACCCAGATTGATGACCAATGTATTGAAGACTGAGCTCATGAGCACATTTGCTGCAGTGACTTTCTTCTTATACAGGAAGAAGCCGAAGAAGATACCGATAAGGATGGCATTCAGTGTAAATCCCGGAAAGAAAAATCCGTTTGGACGGACAACATAACCGAGAATATCACTGGCGAATCCGATGATTCCACCTACAAATGGACCAAAGAGCATCCCGCCTGCAGCGATGGGCAGTGAAGCGAAGCTGATCTGAAGGGTCGGTCCGAGGGGGACTTTGAATAATGAGAGAACGACACTGAATGCGATGAACATACCGCTCAGTGCGATGACTCTTGTCTTTCTCATCTCCCGGACAGATGTTTTGAATAATTCAATCATTTTTTCCATAAAAAAATGACCTCCCTTTTATTGTGAATAACCACACAAAGAGAAGGACTCTTCTGTGGCAACGGAATGCGGAGTAAGCACCGTAAATCAGAAGAGATGATCTTCAGATTTTTCGTCCAGCGGCAACTTCCCGTCCTACTGGCACTTGACGCACTTATTCCTACTTTGCCTGACTTAATTGTAATCAATTGAAGAAGGGTTTTCAATCCTGCACGTAAATATATGTCTTTTGAGATTAAGCTCATGTCTTACAAACGATATGACATTAAAAAGGGGATTTTCAGTAGGACCTTGATAATCGTATTTCTCGTACAGAATGAAGATAAAGAAAACAGAAAGTAAGAATCCTCTATGCAGCATAATGCTTTCCTATGTTACAATCTAAACAGTTAGAATATATCTGCCGGGAGGAAATGATGAAAGAATTTCATATCAGTAACAGAAAAAGAATTGCCGAAAAGATGAAGGATAACTCCATGCTCATCCTATTTGCAGGATCTGCACCGAAGAAGTCTGCAGATGAAGCATACAAGTTCACACCCAACCGTAATTTTCTCTACATGACCGGAATCGATGAAGAAAACATTATTCTTGTCATGAGAAAAGCGGAAGGCAAGATCATGGAAAGCCTTTTTATCAAAGAAAGAGATGCTGTCATGGTGAAATGGGTCGGAGAGACCATATCATCAGAAAGAGCTGAAGAAGCATCAGGAATCAGTGACATCAGGTTCCTGCAGACATTTGAAAATTTCATGAATCTGGCCATCGGAAAAGAAGACCTCTATAGAGTGTATCTGGATCTTGAGAAAGACAGTTATGATTCACTCGATACCAGAGGTGTATCATTTGCCAAGGAAATCGTGAGCAGGTATCCTCAGGTAAAAGTCAGGAACATTTATAATGAAATATCCGCACTGCGTGTGTTTAAGACTCCTGAAGAAATCGAAAAAATAAAGAAAGCCATCGACATTACAGGTAAGGGCATCATGAACATCATGAAAAACGCCAAAGCCGGTATGAAGGAGAATCAGCTGGAAGCCCATTTTGATTTCACGTTGAAATCTGAAGGTGTAAAAGATTTCGCTTTCACAACCATATGTGCTGCCGGGCATAATGCTACAGTACTCCACTATGTGGAAAATAATCATGAAGTGAAAGAAAATGACATGGTGCTTCTTGATCTTGGTGCTCAGTTTGAGTACTACAGCGGAGATATCTCAAGAACATTCCCTGTAAGCGGAAAGTTTACAGACAGGCAGAGAGTATTCTATGATCTGGTCCTGAAAGCTCACGATGAGGTCATAAAAATGCTGAAGCCTGGTGTGCCTTATGCAAGAATCAATGAACTTGTCCAGGAAATCTATGCAAAGGAGCTTAAAGCTCTTGGCCTAATCGAGAAGGATGAGGAAGTCAGAAGATACTACTACCATAATACTTCCCATTACCTGGGCATGGATACACATGATGTGGGCAGAAGAGATGTGATCCTTGAAGAAGGAATGGTTCTTACTGTGGAACCAGGATTATATATTGAAGAGGAAAGCATCGGTATCCGTCTGGAAGACGATATACTGATCACAAAAGACGGATGTGAAAATCTGTCCAAGGACATCATCATTACAGCAGATGATGTGGAAAAATTTCTGGCATCAAGATAGACTGAATAAGCCGGAAATAAGCAGTCAATAAGTGAAAATCTCCAGATAAGGATCGGAAATCCCTATCTGGAGATTTTTTTATAAACGCAAAGAAAAAGAGACTTCAAATCACTGAAGTCTCATGATGGTGCAGATAACAGGAGTTGAACCTGCACGAAGTTACCTCCACTAGCACCTGAAGCTAGCGCGTCTGCCAATTCCGCCATATCTGCATATTCTGTTCGGCCCTTAAGTCTTATGACCACGACCTCACTTTTATGATTCTACCACGTTTCACCATATTTAATCAAGTACCCAGAACCCTGGTTTTGCATGTTTTTTTATAATTAATGCAATCGTGCAACTGATTTTTGTCTGCAGGCACTGTGTGATATTAAGCGTGAAAGTTTCATTTCTGATGAGCTGCAATGAAATATGAAACCAATGATCATCCTGAATGGACAGGGTCTATCACTAAATTCTTCAAACTTCGTAGACATTAAAAAAACGTCACAAAATATGACGAAAATGTAAATTCTATCAATTATCTATAGACACTATAACACAAATCACTGTAATAGTCAAGTCTGGTACTTTATCTTATAAAGGTGTATTAAGTATATAGAGGTGATAAAATGGAACAGAAAAGTATGACGGCGTTGATTAGTGCATTTGCAAGAGCGTATCATGCAGAGAACAGCAATGTTAAAATTATCAATGACAGCGTTGCAAGACTGCTCTTTACAGCATGGAATTCAACCAGATAGCCAAAAACATGACGGATGGAATCGGGTTTTTTGATCCCTCCTTCGCCGGTACAGAAAGGGAAGCTCTTAGATGGATTACAGACAATCATTTATCCCCGTCTCCCCTTGGACGAGCAGCATTCGCAGAAGCATCTCTTAGGACCGCAGTACGTATTGGTGCATCGCAGTATTTAATCTTAGGGGCGGGATACGACACTTTCGCTTACCGCCAGCCTGACTGGGCGAGAAACCTTGAGATTTTTGAAGTTGACCTTCCATCAACGGCAGAAGACAAGAAACTCCGTCTTAAGGATAGACAGAATGAAGTTAAAGACAATACACATTATGTTGCTGCGGATTTGACGAAGGATGAATGGTGTAGGATCTTAACTCAGAATCCCGCATTCAAAAAAGATAGAATCACCTTCACCAGTATTTTAGGTCTTAGCTACTATCTAGCCAGGCAGGATTTTGAATATCTTATCTCCATGCTTAGTACGATTCTGTCTGAGGGGAGCACCATTGTCTTTGATTATCCTGATGAATACAGCAATACGGATAAAGCAGGTCACCGTGCCCAGAAACAGGCGGTTTTAGCTAAGGGTGCAAATGAGGAAATGCTGGCCTGCTATTCCCTTAAGGAAATTGAAAAACTTCTTTCTGACTTCGGATTTCTGGTCTATGAGCATTTAACTCCAGTGCAGATAACTGCTCAGTACTTTCAGGAATATAACAATGCTCATCCTTTACACCCTATCACTGCGTTAGAGAACGTAAATTACTGCCTCGCAGTAAAAAAGTGAATACTCTTTTGCATATATTCACCAGAGTTTTTGCCAAGGCTCTTAAGGGTATGCTTTTCGCCTGCCTGTCTTCTTCTCGTCAATATCCAGACGAGTGTACACATTGAAGCTTCAGATACAGACCGTAAGATAAAAACCTGCTGGTCCGCTACACCCTCTGGTACTGAATACCCAGGAACCGATTCTGATTTTGGCGTAAAGTTGTATTCGGCCAAAAAGAGAAGCATCCCGCTTTTGAAGAAAAAGCGAGATCCTTCAAATAGAAAACGAGGGTTTTTGAATTTACATTCTAAACCCTCGTCAGGCCACAAAACAATAAGTTTCAGGCTCTTCATCTTTTATGGTGGAGACGATGGGACTCGAACCCACGACTTCCACACTGCCAGTGTGGCACTCTCCCAGCTGAGCTACGCCCCCATACAAAGAGTATTATATAACAATGCTCAGTAAAATTCCATAGGCTTTGACAGTAATTTATTTCTTCGTGACATCAGGTAGAGAAAGAGACTGAATACCACGGGTTAAGGCATTGCATAAAAATGATTTCTTTGCTAGAATGAAATACGATATCAATTAAGACGAAGAGAAGAAGAGTACAGAATGGAATCTTTACAGAGAGCCTACATTTGCTGAAAGAGAGGCAGGAAAGAAATTCTGGAATATGGCCTTTGAGTCTGCATCTGAATAGTCAGGGTGCACGGGTGCGACCGTTATATGGCGAAGGTGACAGAGTCACCTTACAAGGCATCTTTGCTGCGAAGCTGATGCGAACTAGAGTGGTAACACGTTAAATGCGTCTCTATGGCTATGGCCATAGGGACTTTTATAATTTGAGGAGGAAAATGAGATGAAAAAAACTTACTATATCACAACCCCCATCTACTATCCATCAGCAAATCTTCATATCGGGAATACTTATACAACAGTTGCAGCAGATGCTCTGGCACGTTATAAGAGAAAGGACGGGTATGATGTCATGTTCCTTACAGGAAGTGACGAACATGGACAGAAGATCCAGAGACTTGCTGAAGAGAAGGATGTCACACCAAAAGCGTATGTGGACAATATTGTAGCGGGCATCAAGGATCTGTGGAAGCTCATGGACATCAGCTATGACAAGTTCATAAGAACCACAGATGATTATCATATCAAGGTTGTTCAGGATATCTTCAAGAAGCTCTATGATCAGGGAGACATCTACAAGAGCGTCTATGAAGGATGGTACTGTACACCGGATGAATCCTTCTGGACAGATTCACAGCTTAAGGACGGAAAATGTCCGGACTGCGGACGTGCGGTTGAAAAAGCCAAGGAAGAAGCCTACTTCTTCAAGATGAGCAAATATGCTGACCGTCTCATTAAGCACATCGAAGACAATCCTCATTTTATACAGCCTGAATCAAGAAAGAACGAGATGCTCAATAACTTTTTAAGACCGGGTCTTACCGACCTTTGCGTATCCAGAACAAGTTTTGACTGGGGAATACCGGTGACATTTGATGAGGGACATGTGGTCTATGTATGGATCGATGCTCTTTCAAACTATATCACGGCTCTTGGATACGGCACAGAGGATGATGAATTCTACAAGAAATACTGGCCTGCTGATGTTCACCTCATCGGTAAGGATATCCTGAGATTCCATACCATTTACTGGCCGATCATGCTGATGGCTCTCGATATTGAGCTGCCTAAGCAGGTGTTCGGTCATGGATGGCTGCTCGTGGACGGCGGAAAAATGTCCAAGTCCAAGGGAAATGTCGTGGATCCTGTGGTTCTTGTAGAGCACTTTGGAGTGGACGCCGTGAGATATTTCCTCCTGCGTGAAATCCCATTCGGCAGCGACGGACTGTTCAATAACGAAACCTTCATCAAGAAAATCAATTCGGATCTGGCGAATGATCTGGGTAACCTGCTTTCCCGTTCCGTATCCATGGTGGACAAGTACTTCGACGGCATCATTCCTGAGAAGATGATCGAAGGAGAATTTGACGAAGACCTCATCGCTCTGTGCGAGAAGACACCAAAGCTAGCACGTGACGCCATAGATGGTCTGAAGCTTCCAGAAGCCCTCAGTCATATCTGGACACTCATCGGCCGTGCAAACAAGTACATCGATGAGACAACACCTTGGATTCTTGCTAGAGACGAAAATCAGAAGCCAAGACTCGGCGGAGTCATGTATAACCTGATCGAGACTTTAAGAATCGTTGCAGCACTCGTTGAACCATTCCTGCCTACTACAGCAGAAAAGATCAAAGAACAGATCAGTGCTGACGATATTTCCTTTGAGAGCCTTGCAGGTTTTGGTGGAACCAAGTCCGGCACTAAGGTGAATAAAGGGGAAATCATCTTCCCTAGAATCGATGTGGCGAAGAAACTGGAAGAGCTCGATGCCCTTCAGGTAACAGTGAAACCGAAAAAAGACATCAAACCGTTAAAAGAAGAAATCACCATCGAGGACTTCTCTAAGATCGATCTTAGAGTGGTGAAGGTTCTTGAATGTGAACCGGTAAAGGGTGCAAAGAAGCTGCTTAAGCTGAAAGTGGACTTAGGCAATGAAATCAGACAGGTGGTTTCAGGCATCGCAGAACACTATGATCCTAAGGATATCGTCGGCAAGAAAGTGATTCTTGTTGCAAACCTCAAGAGCGTCAAGCTAAGAGGCGAACTGTCACAGGGCATGATCCTTGCTGCGGCAGATGACGAGATGCTATCCATAGCCGGTACAGACAAGGATATGGATGAAGGAACAGTTGTAAGCTAAATACAGAGAAAAAGAGATGAAGTCAAGCAGGCGCTTTTCTTCATCTCATTTTTTTATACTATATAAGGAAGTTATTCTCTGATTTCATTTTTGAGTTTTCGGTTGAACTTCTGAAGCTGCGCAATCATGTACACATAGATGGCGATCAGCACAGCGTAAATCCATGTGAGCCACAGAAAACGGTGATCCTGAAACAGCAGCATGATGATGAAGATAATAATCAGCATGACAAAAAGTGGAGTGAGAAGTTTGAGAAGTCTGTTGTTCCGCTCTATGAGCGAGCTTGACTCTGTGAATATTTCCGGCCTTTCGCTTACATAGGGCTTTCTCCAGAGATACCAGCCTCCTGCACCTGTCCACTTCATCTTCCAGCCGTCTTCGTCAAAAAGAGTAAGATAGTCTTCATCCGCTGCAGGCTGGTAATCCACAGAATATCTCACCTTTTCTTCCTCTCCTCTGGTGAATCTGAACCGGATTCCCCACCAGTCCACCTGAAAGAGTTTCCAGCCCGACGCCTCCATTCTCTCCAGCATATTTTCCATATTGTCAGGGCTCCAGCCCCACCACCAGAACCAGACCGTTTCGATCGTTTTCATATTACACCTCTCATTTCTTTCATTCCGTTATCAAACAGTTCCTTAAGTCTTATAAGTTCAAGTTCTATGACTTTCTTTCCGACTTCGCTCAGTCTGAAGATTTTCTTTCGGTCAATCTCCTGATCCTGAATGATGAGCTTTTCATTTTCAAGTTTAGACAACGTGCCATATATGGTTCCTGGACCGATTTTTATTCTTCCATTTGTAATTTCCTCCACATGCTGCATGATGCCATAACCATGTCTTGGCTCATTAAGACTGAGCAGGATGTAGTAGGCGCTTTCCGTCATGGGCAGGTATTTCTTCCTTAATAGTTCTTTTTCCATAAATTCCTCCTATATCAGAGTACGGTATATCAAGATTCGATATAATTCACTATATCACGATGTGATACATCACGTCAAGATGTAGATGGACAATTTCCGGTCTTTCTATTCCTCAGGTTTGAGATGCTTTGATATGTTCCGTGTAAGGGATAAAGTGAAGAATCACGATAAGAAAAAGATGATGAGTTGGAAGTGTTTCGGATTTCATGTTACACTAACATAAGATTAAAAACAGGATAGAATCCGCGATGAAATCCTTAAGCAGATGCTAAAATTTTGTGGATAAAATCCTTTCAATATGACAAAATCCTTACAGAAAACCCTGAAATCAGAAAGTTAATAGCTGTGAAGACGGCTTCACAACTGCGGGAACCGTTGCTATCACTAGATCAGATATAATTATGTATAAATAGTGAACATTCGCTTGATATGTTTACAGTTTGTACATCACTGTAAATTTTACTCTTCACATTTGTGAAAATCTGTACAAGAAAGGTTGTGCATTATGGCACTGATTTTTGATTCACATGCGCATTATGATGATCAGCAGTTTGATGAAGATCGCGAGGAGCTGCTCAGAACATTAAAGGAAAATGGAGTAGGTGCGATACTCAATATGAGTTCGGATTACGCTTCCATTAAAAAGACAGTAGACCTGGTTGAAAAATATGATTTCATTTATGGTGCGGTGGGTATCCATCCGGAAAATGCAGACGAATATAATGAAGAAGTCAGAAATGAAATCATCGAAATTCTAAAGGGTGATAAATTCAAAGCGGTCGGAGAAGTAGGACTGGATTACTACTGGGAATCAAATCCTCCAAAAGAGGTTCAGATCGGAGTTCTGAGAGATCAGTATGAAATTGCGAAAAGTCTTGGTATGCCGATAATTCTGCATGATCGTGAATCCCATGAGGACATCCTCAGGATTGCGAAAGAGTATGAAGGCGTTGTGTCGGTATTTCACTCCTATTCCGGTAGCGTCGAGATGGCAAGGGAGATCATGAAAATCGGAGGATATATCGGTGTATCCGGTGTACTTACTTTCAAGAATGCCCGTAAGTTGCCTGAGGTGGTCAAGGAAGTTCCACTGGAGCGCCTTCTCATAGAAACCGATGCACCTTATATGGCACCCGTTCCTTATAGAGGGAAGAGAAACCGGTCTGATTATCTCATGGGAGTTGCTGAAAAAATAGCAGAAATAAAAGAAATCACAGTAGAAGAAGTTCTTCATGCCACTGCGGAGAACATGACACGTTTACTTTCTTTATAAAATCTATACACTTGTGAAGAATCTTGTTAACAATTTATTCATATTTAAAATGAAAAATCAGTATAGTTGTTGAGTTTCAATGATTATGCTGATTTTTTGACACCGATTTTGCGCCCGGATATAATACGTCTGTAGCTCAAAGGAGGGTAATATGAAAAGATTTTTTTCAAAGAGTGTTTTCATTTCACTGTTTGCAGCAATGGTCATACTAACAGTAGTACTGACAGTAAACAGCATGAAGAAACACATCACAATTGTTATCGATGGAAAAGAGCAAGTAGTACAGACATTTAAAGACACCGTTGATGAAGTTCTGCAGGAAAATAACATCAGCGTGGCGAAGAAAGATAAGGTTGATCGTAATACAACTGACGTTCTGGCAAAAGAGGACAAGATTGAAATTGTTCGAGCAGTACAGGTAGAGCTCATCGCAGATGGTGCGCTGCAGTCCTACTTGACACCGGAAAAAACAGTACGAGCATTTTTCGAAGCAGAGAATGTGCAGCTATATGAGAAAGATAAGTTATCTGTTGATATAGATGCAGCAATCGTAAGCGGAATGAAGATGTCTATCGATCGTGCTGTTCCAGTAGAAATTACTGCTGATGGTGCAACAACAACATATCTGACACCGGAAAAGACAGTAAAAGCGTTTTTCGAAACGGAAAACATCGTTCTTAACGAAAAAGATAAGCTTTCACTGAGCGTCGATGATGCCATCCAGAGTGGGATGAAGATGACAATCGTAAGAGTGACATCTGAGATCATCGAAGAGAAGGAGAGCATTGCATTTGCGGTTCAGGAAAAGAAAGACAGCACACTGCTGAGAGGCAAGAGTGTGGTCAAGCAGGAAGGTACTCAGGGTGAGAAGAAAATCACCAAGGAAGTCACCTATGAAGACGGCGTGGAAGTCGCAAGAGTAGAGCTTTCCACTGAAGTGGTAAAAGCACCTGTAGACAAGATCGTTGCAGTAGGAACCAAAGTACCGCCAGCACCGAAACCTGCCGTACAGACTGCCAAAAAGCCATCATCTTCATCAATCGTGGCATCAAGAGGTGGGTCAGTTCCAAGCAACCTGAATTATTCAAAATCATTCCGAGTGGAAGCAACAGCATATGCGCTTGATGGAATCACTGCCACAGGAACCAAGCCCGTAAGAGTAGAAGGCGGCTGGTCAACCATAGCAGTAGACCCAAGAGTCATTCCACTAGGCACCAAGGTCTATATTGAAAACTACGGTTATGCTGTAGCTGAAGATACAGGCGGAGCAATTAAGGGAAATAAGATAGACGTTTATATGAACTCAAACAGTGCAGCATTAAGCTGGGGCAGAAGAACTGTCACAATCTATATCCTGAATTAAAGAGAAATATGAAGTTCAAGGAACAGCCAAGTTAGACGCTTGTCTGTTCCTTTTTTCGTTTCTTGGGTTTTTCTGTTATAATAAGGGGTAGAAATTTTGAAGGTGGTAATATGATTAAAGAAGTAATAGTAGTTGAAGGCAAAGATGATATCGCTGCAGTGAAAAAAGCGGTGGAAGCAGAAGTCATAGCCGTCAATGGTTATGGAATCAACAAGGATTCCATGGAAAAGATCAAAGAGGCGGCAAAGAGGACTGGAGTGATCATACTCACGGATCCCGATCATGCCGGAGAAAGAATTAGAAGAATGATTTCGAAAAGAGTACCGGATGCAAAGCATGCTTATATCATGCGAGAAGAAGGCACAAAGAACGGGAATATCGGTGTTGAAAATGCGAATCCCGAGGCGATCCTTCGGGCGCTGAATTCTGCTAAAGCGGCATTTGAAGAGAAGTCTGTAGTCTTCAGTGCAAGAGACATGATGTTTTTTAAGCTCACAGGTGCAGGTGATTCAAAAATGAGAAGACAGATCATGGGAAAAGCTTTGGGGATCGGATACGGTAATTCCTCTTCATTCCTTTCAAAGCTGAATTCCTTTAAAATATCCAGAGAAGAGTTTGAAGAAGCTCTCGTGAGAAACTTCAAGGAGTATGCCAATGAATAATACAACAAAAGATATTGTCGCGAAATATGGGTTCAGATTTACAAAAAGTCTGGGACAGAACTTCCTTGTGGACATGAATATCGTTTCAGACATCGTAGCAGGGGCAGGCATCACAAAGGATGACCATGTCATAGAAATCGGTCCTGGTGTGGGCACGCTTACCGAGGCGCTTCTTCAGGCGGCCGGTAAAGTCACAGCTATAGAGCTGGATTCGAAGCTTATTCCTATTCTGGAGGAAGAGCTGAAGGGTTATGACAACTTCACGCTCATCCATGGCGATGCCACTAAAGTGGATCTGGAGGCGATTGCTAAGGGAGACAACATAAAGCTTGTAGCAAATCTGCCTTATTATGTGACCACTCCGATCATCACGAAGCTTCTTAATGATCAGGTGAAGTTCCATTCCCTGACCATTATGATTCAGAAAGAAGTAGCCGACAGAATGAATGCAGGTCCTGGTACCAAGGATTACGGTTCTCTTTCGGTTCTGGTACAGTACTACTGTGACAGCAGAATCATAAGAAGTGTACCCCCGGAATCATTCATTCCGAGACCTAAGGTTGATTCAACTGTAATCAGGCTGACGAAGCTTGACACACCAAGGGCCTTTGTCAAGGATGAGGAGCTGTTTTTCAAGCTCGTGAGGCAGGTGTTCAATATGAGAAGAAAGACTCTTGCGAATAACCTCAAGGCCATGGGCTACTCCAAGGAGTTCATAGAAGAAGCTCTTACCAAAGCAGGCATAGACATCAAGGCAAGAGGAGAAACCTTAACGGTTGAAAGATTTGCCGATCTTGCAAATACCATCAAGGAGTTGGGAAAAGGTGAAGACAAATAAAAAGAGCATCATTCTTCTTCTGATTGCGGCACTTCTTCTTATCGGCGGATGCTCAAGGCTGGATGATCTTAAGGTGAAATATGGATTCAGGAATACGGACTTCGAATTCCTCAACTCTCAGGACATCGATTCCATCATCATCCAGAGCACAAGAGACAAAGGATTCCGGTTCATCGTTACAGATAAAAGCACCATAAGTGCTCTTTATGAGAGTCTGTCCTCTGCAAAGAAAACCGAGGAAGTCATCGGGCATGACCCGGATTATATTTTTGAGATTCATGATATGGACGGACATATTGTAAGGTACAACTACGTTGCAGGCGTATCGGACCAGAAGCGGGCCAACTTCTACAATGATGAGGGCAGCTACATCGTGACGGACAGAATCGACAACAATCTGATCCAGAATCTATATAGCATCCGAAAGCCAAAGTTCTTCGAGGACATTTACTATGGCTCTTTACTGGACCTTATCAAAACGGTCAAAGAAGAGTATAATGATAAAGGTATTGGCATAAAATTCTATGATGATGTGGAAACGCTCAAATATCAGCTTTCCCGTGACATTGAAGAGTTCAGGACAGAAGCACTGAAGGAAGGCGCGATTATTCTTTCCCATGGAGAGAAGGCGGAAGCGGTACTCGAGGTGAAGACTCAAGGATATACGACACTTGTATTCAAGGCTGTCGTGAATCTTAGGATCGAATCTGATTTCGTCAACAGAAATTACTATATCATCGGAAGGTATGTCAATGACATCACAGGATGGGAAACCATCATAACTGATACGAAGCCGGAGAACGAAGGATTCTAGGAGGTACAGATAAAATGGTAAAATGTGCAACATGCGCAGTTAAAAATAAATGCCGAAAAGATATGAAGTGCGAACTGATCAAACCGAAATACGGCAAGATCAAGCACGTGGTCGGCGTAATCAGCGGTAAAGGTGGCGTAGGTAAATCTACTGTCACTGGAGTACTGGCTGTTCAGCTGAGAAAGCTCGGCTATAAAGTAGGTGTTCTGGACGGAGACATTACAGGTCCTTCCATGCCGAGATTCTTCGGTCTTGAAAAGGAAAGAACAGGATATGCACCTACAGAGGTAGAAGAAGTCTACAAATTCATCCCTGTAGAAACAGGACTTGGCATCAAATCCATCTCCATGAACTTCATGATCGATGAAGAAGAGCCTCTTCTGTGGAAAGGTCCCGTCATCGGGAATGTTCTGGTTCAGCTCTTTACGGATACAGACTGGGGCGAGCTTGACTATCTCCTGATTGATATGCCACCAGGTACAGGTGATGTCGCCATGACCATCATGGAACAGTTCCCTGTGGATTATCTGGTTGTTGTTTCCACCCCTCAGAGCATGGTCTCCATGATCGTGCAGAAGGTCGTCAACATGGCTGAGAAGCTGGAGATTCCGATAAAGGGCGTCATCCAGAATATGTCCTACATCAAGTGCAATACCTGCGGAGATCGCATGAATGTGTTCTCGAACAATACAGCGGAAAGTCAGGCTGAAAAGATGGGTCTGCCCCTTATCGCCGAGCTTCCGATCAATCCGAATTTTGCCGAGCATCTTGAAGCCGGACAGGCAGAAAGATTTGCTGCAACAAATCCGGAATACGACATCATACTTGATGCTTTCAAAGATGATGATGCAGAAATCTTCGCAAGAAACAAGTCAGTCAAGAAAAAGATGATTCCTTTTCTTTAAATCATAAGGAGAATCTGCTGATTCCTATACATAAAAATACAGAGGCTCAACCAGCATGGTACTGGTCAGCCTCTGTATTTTTATGTCTTCATTTAGCCTGGTCTGTTTTACCCGGAACGGTTCTTGTTCGCGTACTGTTTAGCGTCTTCATGAATCTGTCCCATGGAATGACCACAAGGATGACAAGAAGAATGGCAAGTTCCACTGCAACAAAGGATCCGTTATACCCGATAGAGTAGAGCCACAGACCTAGTCCTTCCTGCTGACCCACTGGAGCATAGGAAGAGAAGAAGATGACTCCGGACAGAACATGCATAAACAGGCGCAGAGCCTGACCGATAATGCTGCCGAGATATCTGTTCCTGAAGTATCCTGATGCACCGACAAGCATGAACGGTAGAGGATAGTCAAGCAGTGTCTGCAGGGGGTGTATGATGTAAGGCCCGAGGAAAAGGTTGACCACACCAAAGAGGAATCCTGTAAGCATTCCGACTTCAGGACCGTAGGCAAACGCCATGATCACGATGGGTAGTGTGGAAGCAAGGGTAACGCTTCCTCCCTGGGGCATACGAAACAGCGGGAATGAGTTAAGGACTGCACAGATGGCAACCGATATACTGATCTGAGCCATCAGAAGTGGTGTCAGCCTGATCTTTCTTGTCACCATGATGAAGATGATCATGACAAGAACAATCACCAGGGCAGCAAGAGACAGCGGCTGCTGAATGAGTGTGCTTAGCGCTTCTTTAGCGCTGCTTAGAAATTGGGTCATTTTTTATACCTCCTTTTGTTAAAAGGCCAGGATAAAATAAAAAAACTGTCTTACCGAGGTAAGACAGTTTAAACTTTCGTTCATCCGCTTCCCTACGCTGGTATTAGCCAGATCAGGTAACAGGGTTGACAGTTAAGTCTCTCAGCTTTTTAAAGCACCCCTAGCCATGGGTTTATTGTAATATAGGCTGACATTTACGTCAAGTTCCTACTTTCCTGTAATTCTCTCCACGCAGATTCCAAGAAGTCCTTTTCCTGTATGAACGCCTAGAGCCGGGCTGATCTGTCCGTATTCAAGGGAGAGGATTCCTGGAAGGTCTTTGATTCTTTCTACCATGGCTACCGCTTCTTTCTTCGCGCCGCCATGCATGACCCATACTTTACATTTGGTCTTTTCCAGATTTTCCTGCAGGATGCTGATCAGTTTGTTGTAAGCCTGCTTTGCACCTCTTGCCTTATCTACGGTATAGTATACGCCCTCTTCATTAACGGAGATGATCGGCTTGATGTTGAGCATTTCTCCGATTGTTCCTGCGACCTTACCGATTCTTCCCCCTTTGATGAGGTACTCTAGTGTTGCGACATAGTAGTACGTATCAACGTTTTTCTTAAGAGCTGGAAGGATCTCCTTGATTTCGCCGAAGGATTTGCCTTCTTTGACCAGCTGAGCTGCCCTTTTGGCCTGAATACCTTCAGCCATGGAAAGATTGAGTGTATCGAAAACGAATGTTTCAATTTCAGGATATTCTGCCGCCAAGAGCGAAACGGAGTTTGCTGTTCCGGAAAGACCGCTTGAAATCATGACGCCGATGGCGTGGGTATAGCCTTCTCTGATCAGATTTTTGAAAAGCTCATCAATATCCTCACCTTTAGGCAGGCTGGTCTTTGGCACTTCTTTATCGAAGTTTTCATAGACTTCATCAGGACTGATTTCGACTCTGTCACGATAGGTTCTATCTTCATATATAATCTGTAAAGGGAGTATTTTTATGCCGTATTCCTGAATATCTTCTTCTGTAAGATCACAGGCACTATCGGTAAAAACTGCTATTTTTTCCATTTATCTTTCCTCCGAACGATTTTTCTTTACTCAAGTATAACATCTGGAAAGAAGTCGGGCAATGAAGATAGTGTGAATAACTTGAGTGCGTAAGGAGTACAGAGATTTACTCTATGCATTATAGATTAGAATGAGACCACCTTATATTTTCAATTCGCTTATAGTAGAATGAAAGTTAGATATTTAATGAAAGGGCGGTTTAACAGTATGAAGATAACAATAGGACAGAAGTATGATGCGGAAATGATTCTCGTGTTCAAAGGAAAAGGCTCTGAGGATCACGAAAATATCCTCAGCCGTCTCTCCGAAAAGAACCTATTCAAGGGTGAAGAAGGAGAAGTGTTCAGTCTGGTGAATATGGAAACCGGACGTTCACAGATTTTCCTGGGAATCGGAGAAGAAGATCAGGCTGACGAGGAAATATTAAGACTTGCGGCATTTAAAGGGGCTAAGGAACTTTCCAGACTGAAAATCAGTGAAGCCTCAGTAAAGCTTACAAAGCTGCCAAATCTCTGCTACAGGAAATCGACCAAAGCATTTGCAGAAGGTCTATATCATGCGGAGTACAGATTCGATCAGTACCTTTCCAAGAAGCAGGAATTCAGCCTTGCTGAAGTTTCATTTGATCTTCTGCCAGGAAAGGAAGAAAAGGTGCTTCCAGGGCTTAAGGAAATTGAGCATCTGATGGATGGTATATTCCTCACCCGTAACCTCATCAACGAGCCGGCGATTTCTCTGACACCAGAAGTGCTTGCACAGGCAGCTAAATCGGAACTTGAGCCTCTTGGCATTGAAGTTGAGATTCTTGACCGTGCTGAGTGTGAAGCCCTGGGTATGAAGGCATTTCTTGCCGTCGCCAAGGGATCGACCAATGAACCTCGTGGAATCATCATGAGATACAGAGGAGGAAATGATGAAGCTCCGGTAGGGCTTGTGGGCAAGGGTGTCACCTTTGATACAGGCGGATACTCCATAAAGCCAGGACCATCCATGATCACCATGAACGGGGATATGGGCGGATCAGGTGCAGTGATCGGAGCCATGAAGGCTATCGCACTGAATAAGCTTGAAAAGAACGTGACCGCTGTAGTGCTTGCAACGGATAATATGATTTCAGGTGACGCTTTCGTACCTGGAGACATCATAGGATCCATGGCAGGAAAGACCATTGAGATTCATACAACAGATGCTGAAGGAAGACTGACGCTTGCTGATGCGGTCTACTACATCATAAAGAAGGAAGGCGTAAAAGAAGTTGTCGATGTGGCGACGCTTACAGGTGCATGCGTAGTGGCTCTAGGAGAGTTCAATACCGGTGCGTTCACAAACAATGAAGAACTGTTAGGAAAAATCAGAGCTGCGGCAAAAGAGGCTGGAGAGCCTGTATGGCAGCTGCCGCTTTCAAAGGAATACCATAAACTGATCAAGGGAGATCGTGGAGATCTGAAGAATTCAGGTGGAAGATGGGGCGGTGCCAGCACAGCTGCAGCATTTATCGAAGCATTCGTGGAGGACACACCATGGGTACATCTTGATATCGCCGGAACTTCCGATATCGCAGGAGCCAGAGGATACCTGCCTAAGGGTGCTACAGGCATGCCGGTCAAGACACTCTACTACTATGTCAAAGGCGAGAACAAAGGCGGATGCTGATTATCTGCTCCTAGTATATGAGGATGTGATTTATATGTTTGATCAAAGAATCGAAAAACTGAGAGAAATCATGAAGGATAACAGCCTGAAACAGATTCTGGTCACCGATGCTCCTTCGATCTTTTACCTGACAGGGAGATGGATCGATGCCGGAGAGAGACTTCTTGTTCTCCTGGTCAAAGAATCAGGCACACCTTTACTTTTCATCAATGAGCTGTTTCCGGAGAAGGTCTCTTCCGATCTGCAGTTTGTCTGGACAAAAGACACCACGGATTCCATCGGGCTCCTTGCAGAACATATTGAGGAGGATGTAGTCCTCGGTATCGATAAAAACTGGCCATCAGGATTTCTTCTGAAGCTTATGGGCACTCTCGGCACAGCAAACTTCGTCAATTCTTCGCTGCTTCTGGACAGAATCAGGGCACAGAAGGATGAGGAGGAGATCGAATTCATGAGGGCTGCATCAAAACTCAATGACGACGCCATGATGATGCTCATCGATTCCCTCGATGAGGATATGACGGAAAAAGAGATGGAAGATACGCTCAAAGTGATCTATGACAACCTTGGCGCTGACGGGTTCTCCTTTATGCCGATCATCGCCTACGGTAAAAACGGTGCCAATCCCCACCATGAAAACAGTCACCGTCTGTTGAAGAAAGGTGACTCCATCATTCTCGACATCGGATGCAGAAAAGACAACTACTGCGCCGATATGACAAGAACCGTCTTTTTCGGTGAAGTCAGCGAGAAGGCCAGAGAAGTCTATGAGACAGTTCTTGAAGCCAATATGAAGGCGATAGAAAAGGTCAGACCAGGTGTAAAATTCAGTGAAGTCGATGCCGCTGCACGAAATGTCATTGAAGAGAAGGGTTATGGAAAATTCTTCAACCACAGGACAGGCCACTCCATCGGAATTGAAGTTCATGAATACGGTGATGTTTCCTCGGCAAATGATGAGGTGCTGAAACCCGGAATGATCTTTTCTGTGGAACCTGGCATCTATCTTGAAGGTGAACTGGGGGTTCGGATTGAAGATCTCATCCTTGTCACTGAGGATGGTTATGAGAATCTCAATCATCATTCCAAAGAACTGACCATAATCGATTAATCCCCGGATGATGAAATAACCCGAGCAAAAAAACATAAAAGCCTGGCGTCTTAGCCAGGCTTTTGCATTGTCTTTATAAGAGGAACAGATTATTCTTTCTCGCTGGGGATCAGAAGCACCGATGCATTTGCACGCCTTGCAATGTTATTGCTGTTGCTTCCGATGAAGATGTCCCTCATGATTCCTTTACCCTGTCTGCCGAGTATGACAAGGTCAACCTCATTTTCATTGATTACACGGTTGATTTCCCGGAAAGGTCTGCCCATTTCCAGGATAACCTCAACTTTGACATCGCCAAGTTCCTCCAGCCTCACTCTCAGTGCGGTAAGGCGGTCTCTATCGATCTGATTGAACTCGATGATCCTGTAATCAAGATAAGGACTGATTTTGGAAATATCCTGGATGTGCATGAGGGTTACTCTCTTTAAGCCCTGCTCCACCATTTTTTCCAGATAAGTGAATGCATGATGAGCATTTTCCGAAAAATCCGTAGGGAAGAGGACATGGCTGTGATAGGACATCCCCTGCATGGGTACGGAGTAGTAGTTTCCAGCATCATCTTCATGAATTCGCACAATCATTATAGGTTTTGTCGGCATCTGAATAAGCTCATAGGCGAACTCTGAATCGAAAATTCTTTTGCCGAGTGAGGATTCCTTTGCACCAACGAGGATCAGTGAACCGAAGGTTTCATCATCATGAACCACTTTGTTGATTTCTTCCATGGGGAGATCCTTTAGCTCCAGCACACTGGTTCTGATTCCCTTGTTTTTCAGGCTTTCCAGGTCTTTTTCCAGATCGCTTCCCGCATAAGGCACTGAGTTCTGCTCTCCGCGGGATACAATATGATTAGCCAGCACAATTTCTTCTGCCCCTAAAAATCTGAGGGATTCTGCGAATTTCAGGACTAAATGATCGTAGGGTGACATCTGATTGACAACAATGAGTTTCTTGAACATAACACTTTCCCCCTTGATGATCTTTCTATACCCTTATATTACCATCAATATATTGAAAATTACGATAATTTAACGGAAATTTTATAATCTTTATATCTTCATGAGGACAGTCTGGCAATGAAAAAGAGAGAGAACACTGATTCTCTCTCTTTGGAATACTGTTAAAATTCTGCGTTATGGGTCGTTCTTGGGAACGGAATAACGTCTCTGATGTTTGTCATACCTGTGATGTACATGATGAGTCTCTCAAAGCCCAGTCCGAAACCGGCATGCTTTGTTCCGCCGAATTTTCTCAGCTCAAGATACCACCAGTAATCTTCCTTGTTGAGGCCAAGCTCTTCAAGTCTTGCAAGGAGCACGTCCATTCTTTCTTCTCTCTGGGAGCCTCCGATGATTTCGCCGACACCAGGTACAAGGCAGTCCATGGCAGCTACAGTTTTTCCGTCATCGTTCTGTCTCATGTAGAAAGCCTTGATTTCCTTAGGATAGTCAGTCACGAATATCGGCATCTTGAAGATCTCTTCTGTAAGATATCTTTCGTGTTCAGTCTGAAGATCATTTCCCCAGGTGATAGGGAAATCAAATTCCTTTCCGGACTTCTCTAGAAGCTCAACAGCTTCGGTATAGGTAACGCGCTTGAAATCTGATTCAACAATGAACTGCAGTCTTTCAATCAGCGTCTTGTCCACGAACTGGTTGAAGAAGGCGATTTCTTCCGGCGCATTCTCCATACAGTAGCTGATGACGTACTTCAGCATATCTTCTGCAAGGTTCATATCGTCCTTAAGATCGGCAAAGGCGATTTCAGGTTCGATCATCCAGAACTCAGCGGCATGTCTTGCGGTATTTGAGTTTTCGGCTCTGAAGGTTGGTCCGAAGGTGTAGACATCTCTGAATGCCAGAGCATAGGCTTCCGCATTCAGCTGACCGGAAACCGTAAGGTTCGATTCCTTGCCGAAGAAATCTTCGCTGTAGTCGATGTCTCCTGATTCGGTGAGTGGAGGGTTTTTAGGATCAAGGGTGCTCACTCTGAACATCTCTCCTGCACCTTCCGCATCGCTTCCTGTGATGATGGGGGTATGGACATAGACAAAGCCTCTGTCCTGGAAGAACTGGTGAATCGCATATGCTGCAAGGCTTCTCACTCTGAATACTGCAGAATAGGTGTTTCCTCTTGGTCTTAGATGAGCGATGGTTCTGAGGTATTCAAAAGTATGTCTCTTCTTCTGAAGCGGGAAGTCAGAACTTGAGCTTCCTTCCAGTATGATTTCAGTAGCCTTGATTTCAAAAGGCTGTTTTGCATCAGGTGTATGGATCACCGTACCGGTTACGGTGATTGCAGTTGCGATATGATATTTTGAGACTTCAGTGAAGTTTGACAGTGACTCATCAAAAACGATCTGTGCGTTCTTGAAGAAACCTCCGTCATTCAGTTCTATGAAACCAAAGGCTTTTGATACCCTTGAGGTTCTGATCCAGCCGGATAGCTTTACGCTCTGTCCGTCAAAGTCGCTGGTGCTTCGGTATAATTCCTTGACTCTTACCATGATAACTCCTTCTTTCTTGTGTATTCTGATCTCTCTGATCAGTTATTTCTATTTTCTGGAAACAAAAAAGACCATCGTCTCCATAAAGGGACGAGGATCTCGCGGTACCACCCAATTTACAAGGGAGAAATCCCTTGCCACTTTATCCTGTAACGGTCAGGTCCGTCCCAATGTACTTGGTTTCCAGAGGGATGCTCAGGGGCGTTTTTCATCAGGGGCTTTCTGCTGAACTTTCACCATCATCAGCTCGCTGCAAGGAGTTACCCGGATTACTCTTCCCGTCATTGCATTTATATCTTATTTTGCTTAATTCAGTATATAACAAAAGACTTTGAATGACAAGAGTATGCACGGGAGAATGAGATGGATGAGCAGCATGAAAAAAGACCAGGCACAGCATAGTGATCTGTGACTGGTCAATGGTATTCCTGTTATTCTTCAGGCAGAAGTCCTTTAAGATGCTCTGCTACCTTAACAGACTCTCCTGCACCCATGGTGAGGACGATGTCCCCAGGCTGAAGAAGACTTACAAGATGCTTTGCAGCGTCGGAAAAATCGGTGAAGTTTACGGTATCCACAGTCTTTCTCCTTCTGATGGCATCACCAAGTTCCTCTGAGCTGACAAGGCCAGTGTCAGGTTCTCTTGCTGCGAAGATCGGAAGAAGAGTCAGGCTGTCCACCTGGTCAAAGCAGGAGACGAACTCGTCGAAAAGAGCTTTTGTCCGGGTATAGGTATGGGACTGGAAGACCACATGGATCTTTCTGTGTTCCATCTTGAGCACGGTGTCGATGGCGTTACTGATTTCACCGGGATGGTGGGCATAGTCATCGATGACCATGATTCCGTTTTTTGTATAGAGATGCTGGAATCTCTTGTCAACGCCGAGATATCCTTCAAGGCCTTTTATGATCGCTTCAACGGAAATCCCTGATGAGAGGGATGCTCCTATGGTACCGAGGGCATTATAGATGTTGAACTCTCCCGGAACCTTCAGTGTGATCTCCATGAGGTGGACATCGTTTCTATAAACACTGAAGGTGGCTCTGCCGCTCTTGTCAAAGGAGATATCCTTCGCCCGCAGCTCACCCTTATGAATTCCGAAGGTGAGGGTTTTCACCTTGGCATCTCTAAGGACATAGTCCATGCTTTTATCATCGGCGTTGGCAACAACGATACCGTCTTTGGGCATGACCGTCAGGTATTCTCTGAAGGTGTCGAGAATATGCTGAAGATCCCTGTAGTAATCCAGATGATCCGCTTCAATATTAAGAATCAGCGCCACTTTGCCCGGGAAACGGAGAAAGGATGCCTTGTATTCACAGGCTTCAGTGATGAACAGATCGCTGTCCCCGATTCTGTAGTTTCCTCCGATGAGCGGAAGATTACCGCCTACAAGGATTGTAGGGTCGGCATCTGCTGCCATGGCCACCGCGGAGAGCATAGAAGTTGTTGAGGTCTTCCCGTGGGTTCCGGTAACGGCTATGGAGTTTGTGAAGTTCTGGATGATATGTCCGAGAAATTCAGCTCGGTCATAGGTTGTGATACCTGAAGCTCTCGCCTGCATGAGCTCCTCATTGTCATCTCTTATGGCGGCGGTATAGACCACAATATCCTGGTCTGTAATATTTTCTTTATGATGGCCGAAAAATATTTCAGCTCCTTTTTCTCTCAGTCTTTTCACATTGTCGGATTCCTTGAAATCGGAACCTGAAACCTTGATGTTCGAATTAAGAAGGATGGCTGCAAGACCGCTCATGCTGACTCCGCCGATTCCGATAAAATGAACCTTCTTGTTTTCGTATTCTTTAAGATCAAATAACATTTAAACACTTCCTTCCATCCAATATCATAATACATATGCCGCTCAATTCAAAGAAAATTATTGATTAGAATGAGGTGGGTGAAAACTGTAAAAAGGTTAGGTTACAATACGAATATTAAATCATAGTATATTGTAAAACATTCGATAATGTTATAAAATTAAAAGAGATTAATCCAAGTAGGAGGATCATTATGCAAAAATATTCAAGAAATAGCCGAATCAGCGCTATTACGAAAATCTTGATTGAAAACCCGAATAAGATCATGAGTCTTAATTATTTTTCTGAAATGCTCAATGCTGCAAAATCCACCATCAGTGAAGATATCCTGGTTATCCGGGAGATTCTGGAATCTCTCGATATGGGCAAAATAGAAACCATAGCCGGCGCTACCGGTGGAGTAAGATATGTGGCCAGAATGGGTGAGCAGGAGGAAAGAGATTTTGCGGAGTCCATATGCGAGACGCTAAGAGACAAATCAAGAATCGTTCCTGGTAATTTTCTGTACATCACGGATATCATGCTTGATCCTACCATCGTTCATCGCGCGGGAATCGTCCTGGCGTCCAAGTTTTCCAAAGCGAAGGCAGATTATGTCATTACAGTGGAAACCAAGGGTATACCTCTGGCCTATGAAGTGGCAAGATATTTAGGTGTACCGCTTATTGTTGCCAGAAAGAACTCAAAAGTGACAGAAGGCACAAGCGTCACCATCAATTATGTATCTGGTACCACCGGAAGACTGGCCAACATGGGTCTGGCCAAGCGTACCCTTAAATCTTCCTCAAGATGCCTTTTCATTGATGACTTCCTGAGAGCGGGAGGCACTGTGAACGGAATCGCCGATCTTCTCAATGAATTTGACTCAGAGCTCATCGGTATCGGTGTTCTTGTCGACAACAAGGAAGTGCCCAAGAAGCTTCCGACACCCTACACATCCCTTGTGGACTATTTTGGCGTGAACGAAGACGGAAATGTCGTTCTCGAGGTGTCAAAGAACATATAGCTTTAAAACCATTTATACGGAACGATAAAGGAGCTGTTCAATGTGAACAGCTCCTTTATAACGAATTTCTTTTTCGGGTTATGTGATTCTATTTGTCCAGTTTGGAAAGAGTTTCCCAGATACCGGTCATGTAGGATGCACCAAGAGCTCTGTCATAAAGACCATAGCCTGGTCTTCCTGTTTCGCCCCAGATCATTCTTCCATGGTCAGGTCTCAGATAGCCGTCGAAGCCGTTACGATGAAGGGCTTTCAGAATGGCTACGATATCAAGGGAGCCACATGGGGAGTAATGTGCACTCTCTTCAAAGCTGTCATCAGGATAGAGTTTTACGTTTCTAACGTGCATGAAATGGATTCTGCCCATCTTTGAATACTTATCCACCATTTCGAGAACATCATTGGCATTGGATGAACCGAAGGAGCCGGTACAGAAAGTGAGTCCGTTATATTCGCTGTCGACAAGCTTCAGGAAACGGTCCACATTCTTTTCTCCGGTGATGATTCTTGGCAGTCCGAATATGGAATATGGCGGATCATCCGGATGGATGGCCATTTTGACCCCAGCTTCTTCTGCTACAGGTATGATGGCTTTCAGGAAGTACTCAAGGTTTGAGAAGAGCTTTTCTTCATCAACATCCTTATACTTGTCAAAAAGTTCCTTCATCCCTTCCTTGGTGTAACTTGCATCCCAGCCTGGAAGTGAAAGTTCACCTGTAAGCGGATCCATCTTCTCCAGCTGTTCCTTGAAGTACACCAGCGCAGTGGACTGGTCAGGAAGTACATAGTCAAGCTGAGTTCTTGTCCAGTCGAAGATCGGCATGAAGTTGTAGCAGATGACCTTAACCCCTGCAGCGCCAAGTCTCCTGATGTTTTCCTTATAGTTTTCGATGTACTGGTCTCGGGTATCAAGACCGATTTTGATGTCTTCATGAACAGGTACACTTTCGATGACGTCGAAATGAAGACCGTTATCTTCTGTTGTTTTCTTCAGTTTCTCTATGCTTTCCACAGACCATACTTCACCTACCGGTACATCATATACCGCAGTGACGATGCTGTGCATGAAAGGGATCTGTCTGATGTATCCGATTTTTACCGGATCATCTTCTCCGTACCATCTGAATGACAGTTTCATATGATTCAACTCCTAAAATTTTTATTATTTGTGTATTTCCGTCGGGTTAAAAAAGTCCAGTTTTCACGATGTCCACAAGTTAACGGCGAAAAAGAAATCATCAGGTATAAATGAAATTCATTTTTCGTTAAATCTCTGTTCATAATTGAAAACGTGGGATGAGAATTACTCTCTTTATACAATAGTATCATAAAGACGACGTAAGTGAAGATGATTATAGTTGCCTTGGGACTTGCAAATATTGCTCATTATGGATAATATGAAATCAGGAAGTATTGGAGGAAAATACATGAGCAAGCGGACAGACAACTATTCAACCCGGCAGCATATGTTCAGTCAGGATTATGAACTGTTTTATTATAAACATATGCAGTTTAAAAGCGTTTCGCTTCATCACCATGATTTTTTCGAGGTCTATTTCTTCGTCAAAGGTGAAGTGAAGTATCAGCTCGAGGGCAGGAACTATCACCTCTCGCCTGGCGATATCCTTCTTGTTAACCATAAGGAGCTCCACCAGGTGCTCATCGAAAACCCGGACGATTTTTATGAGCGGTATGTTCTGTGGCTGAGCAAGGATTATCTGAAATCCCTATCCAGCAGCACGACAGATCTTACAAAGTGTTTTCTTGACCGTCATAAGAAAACGCTTATAAGGACCACCATGGAAAACCAGCAGCTTATAAGAGGAATCCTTGATAGACTCCACGCCCATGAGGCTCGTGAAGGCTTCGGTTCAGATCTTCTGCCGAAAGCGCTGCTTACGGAGCTCATGGTAGAGCTCAACAGGATGAGTTTCGAGGAAAGCCATCATGAACCTCAGGTGAAGAAAAATCAGCTCATTGATTCTGTGATCAGCTACATCAACGACAATCTGGAAGAAGAGATCAATATGGATCAGCTGGCTTCGGCTTTCTTCATCAGTAAATATCATCTGTCGAGAGAATTCAAAAAGTACACAGGCACAACGCTTTACAGATACGTGGTCCAGAAGAGACTGATCAGAGCGAAGGGGCTGATTCTGGAAGGCCACCCCATAACCTCCGTCTATGAAGAATGCGGTTTTGGGGACTATTCAAACTTTTTCAGAGCATTCAAGAACGAGTATGGTCTGACGCCAAAGGAATTTCTCGGTGTGATGGAAGAAAGAAAGTCCGTCGACGGGAAAAAACCGGTGGAAATTGGTGTGAATCCGTAAATTCAAGGTGTATGGTTTTTCCATACACTTTTTCTATCTAATAATATTTTTTAGTGCTTCATACTATAGACAAGGTTTTTTCATATTTATCGAGTAAGATAAGAAGAAAAGTGTACTATTCTAAATCGGGTTCCCTTATTTAGCACAGTAACTAAGGAGATTCTGCCATGCGGGAGAGAATGAGTTTAAATGATGAGTGGTCGTTTTATCCGGACATCAGCGATTATCTGTCCATCAAGAACAGACTGAATGAGCTGGAAAAAGAGATTGTGGATATTCCCCACACTGTAAAGATGCTGCCTTACAATTATTTCAATGAAGAAGAATATCAGTTCAAAAGCCTCTACAGAAAAGAGGTTTTTATTGACGAGCGTCATATCGATCAGGCGATCTTCCTTCAGTTTGAAGGCGTTGCCAACATGGCCATCGTTTATGTCAACGGTGTTGAAAGCTTCTACAGTGAAAGTCCGTTTCTCCCTTTCTGCAAGGAGATTTCCAAGGAGCTTCGCTTCGGACAGATGAATACCATCGATGTGGTTGTGGATTCAAGAGAAATCGAATGGATTCCGCCTTTTGGAGGCGTTGTGGATTTTCTCACCTATGGAGGGATCTATCGTGAGGTCAGTCTCTCCATCCGCAGCCGATATTTCATTCAGAATATCTTTGCGTTTTCTTCTGATGTACTGAAGGAAGAAAAGAGTCTTACTGTACAGACAGTTTTATCTGCGGACCATGGTGGCAGCATCATTTATAAACTGTATGAGGGAACAGACTGGGATAATCTGGAAAAACCCATGTTTTCCAGCATAAGAAATGTGGAAGACAAAAGAATCAGAAATACGCTGAAAGTCTCTGGAGTCAAGCTCTGGGACATCTACACCCCGAATCTCTATACACTGGAAGTGGTTCTTGTGGATAGAAAAGGAAATGCTGTGGATCGAAAACTTGAAACCATAGGTTTTCGCGAGGCGAAATTCACCGTAGACGGTTTTTATCTTAATGGAAATAAGATTAAGCTTGTCGGGCTCAACCGCCATCAGTGTTATCCCTATGCAGGTTATGCCATGCCTAAATCCATGCAGATCCTGGATGCGGATATCCTGAAAAACGAGCTTGGGGTGAATATTGTGCGGACTTCACATTATCCGCAGTCGAAGCATTTTCTAAGGCGATGTGATGAGATCGGTCTTTTGGTGTTTGAGGAAATCCCCGGATGGCAGCACATCGGAGATGAGCATTTCAAGGAAAACAGCAAGGACAATCTCAAGAAGATGCTGAAAAGAGACCGCAACCATCCTTCCATCGTGATCTGGGGCGTAAGAATCAACGAATCACAGGATGATCATGTCTTCTATACAGAAATGAACAAGATCTCCCATATCTATGATGAATCAAGGCAGACAGGTGGGGTCAGAAACTTCGCGGGAAGTGAGTTTCTTGAAGATGTCTATACGTATAATGATTTTATCCATAAAGGAGACAATGAAGCCCTCTCTCTCTCCAGTCATATCCTGACCAGAAAAGCCCCGTATCTCGTCACTGAGTTCAACGGCCATATGTTTCCTACAAAGAGCACGGATCCGGAAAGCCGAAGAACGGAGCATGCTATGCGTCATGCAAGGGTTCTTGGACATATGATGAAAGACAGTAAAATCTCAGGCGCCATCGGATGGTGCATGGCAGACTATAATACCCACGGTGATTTCGGAAGCGGCGACAGAATCTGCTACCATGGGGTTCTTGACATGTTCCGTCAGAGGAAACCCGCGTCCTATGTCTACAGCAGTCAGAAGGAGGATGAGCCGGTTCTTCATGTTTCCTCTGCCATGAATATAGGAGATCATTCGGGAGGGAATCTCGGGAAGATCTTCGCCTTCACCAACTGTGATTATGTGGAGGTCTACAAGGACGATAAGTTCGTGAGAAGATTTATGAAAGACATGAAGCAGGGGCTTAAGCATCCGCCGATTGCTCTGCACGATCTCATCGGAGATCTTCTGATTACTGAGGAAGGGTTTTCAAAGACCGATTCCAGAAAAACAAAGACGGTCATCCGATCTGCTTCAGAGTATGGCCTGAATCTGCCTCTTGCCCATAAGATCACCATGGGGATCATTCTTATGAAGTACAAGATGAAAATGAGCGATGCCATTGCACTTTTCAGCAGATACTATGCAGGATGGGGAGAGGACCAGTCCGTTTACACCTTCAAAGGATACAGTAAGGACAAGGAGGTCATATCGGTCACAAGGGGAGGAAGCCGAAGAAAAGTGCTTAGTATTCTTCCATCAAAGACACAGCTGGACATAGAGGAAACGTATGATGTGGCAATGGTCTCGATTCATGCCAGGGACGAGCATGGTCAGGTTCTTGTCTACTCTAATGAAGTGATCCATCTGGTGGTTGAAGGAGATGTGTCTATAATCGGACCTGAGGTATTCCCGCTTAGGGGAGGTCAGAGCGCATTTTATGTCAGAAGCGGCAGGACAGCCGGGGAAGCGAAAGTGAGAATCATCAGTGAGACCATGGGAGAACAGGAGATTGCACTGGATATCCGGGACAAAAGATGTCCCAGGTTGTAGAAATTCATCTCATCACAAAGGAGTGGATGATTTTGAACGGAAAAGAAAGAGCGGCAAAAAGATCATGTGAATATGTTGAGCCCGGGATGTCTGTAGGTCTTGGTACCGGATCGACAGCAGAGTTTATGATCAGGTTTCTTTCAGAGAGAGAAAAGGAAGAACACCTCGGAGTGACCTGTGTCGCCACATCCAGAAGAAGCGAGGAGCTGGCAGTAAATCTGGGGCTGAAGGTTGTCGGGTTTCATGAAGTGGATAAGCTTGATCTTACCATTGACGGCGCTGACGAAATAGATTACAGTCTATGCGGAATCAAGGGTGGAGGAGGATCACTTCTTTATGAAAAACTTGTTGCAAGTGCCTCAAAGAAAGTGATCTGGATTGCGGATGAGACGAAGATGGTGGACAGAATCGGAAAATTTCCGCTGCCCATCGAGATTGTACCTTTCTACCATGACAAGCTCTTTCAGAAGCTGATAAACGAAGGCTATAAGCCGACCTACCGGATGGATGGAGACAGAATCTTTACAACAGATGGGGGAAACCACATTTTCGATCTTCACCTGGATGAAATATCAGACCCTTTAGCCCTTCACGAGAAATTAAAGCTCATGACTGGTGTGATTGAAACGGGACTGTTTCTGGATCTGACGGATATGGTCATAGTGGGCGGAGAGAATCAGGAACGTGTGATAGAAAAAAGATAGAAGGCTCTAAAACGGAAATGAAAAAGAAGGAAGAAAGCGGATTTTTATTTACCGCTCTCTTCCTTCTGCTTTTAAGCTCTGTCGAAACAGATTACAGACAGAATCTTCTTATGGCTTTACCCACACCTGCATGATTGTTGGTGTCTGTTATGTATTCTGCGGCTTCTTTCACTTCTTCGGAAGCATTGCCCATCGCTATCCCAAGTCCAGCATAGCGGATCATGGACAGATCGTTTTCCTGGTCTCCGATGGCCATGACTTCCTCCTTGGAAATGCCCAGTTTCCTGATGAGAGATTCAATTCCGTAAGCTTTGCTTACATCCTTTCTGAAAATCTCGATATTTTCAGGGGATGAATGGACGACGGTCAAGGTTTCGTGGTTCCTGAATTCTTCCTTTAAAGCATCAAGAGAAACATAGTTTCCCCTGGAGAACACGATGGCCTTCAGAAACTCGTTCTCTCTATTAAAAAACTCCTCTTCGAGGTCTTCATTCACGACAATTTCAATGCGCATATCTTCAGGAAGTCTGGTGTTTGCGGCAAGATATCCGTTCCCGTCACCGATGTCTCCATTGCAGATGAGTGAATTCCAGGTATTGTAGTGGGCGAACAGGCCTGACTTTTCAATCTTGTCCTTGATGAACAGAATATCTTTATGGGAAAGTGTCTGGTGGTTGAGCACTTCGTTCTGATATTTGACGAAAGCGCCGTTTGAAGCGATGGTCAGGGAATCGATCCCCAGCATACCACCGTAAAGATGACCATAATGATACATCCTGCCTGTGGTGATGGCCACGAGGATTCCCTTTGCTGCTGCTTCCTGAATGGCAGTTATGTTTTCTGTAGGGATCACTTTCTGATCGTTATATAGGGTTCCGTCGACATCTATGCAGATGAGTTTATATGGATTATTCATGGTTAATCTCCTGTTGTTTTTGAACTCATTATAGCCGAAAATACCTAATGTGTGAGGAATTTTCATCAGATACAAAAGATTGATATAATATTAGCAAAAAATAGTAATCAAAATAATGAATTTAATAAAAGAGCACGGTATTTTGTCATCTGTTTGTAATATTTATACAATCGTGAAAAATTAGTTGATAATGTAATCATATACATACTATAATTTAGTTGTAATCCTTAAATTCTGAATTTTCAAAACGAATTTGAAGGACAGTAAAGAATAAGACGAATCAAGGAGGTTTTCATGAACATTACAGATGTAAGAATCAGAAAAATCGCAACCGATGGGAAAATGAAAGCTATCGTATCGGTCACCTTTGACAATGAATTTGTTGTCCATGACATCAAAATCATAGAGGGGCAGAACGGACTGTTCATTGCCATGCCATCAAGAAAAACCCCTGATGGAGAGTTTAAGGATATAGCTCATCCCATCAACACACAGACAAGAGAGCTTCTTCAGAACTCCATTCTGGAAGAGTATGAAAAAGTAAGAGCAGAAGATGAACAGCCAATCGTTTCAGAACCTATCGCAATAGAATAGGGTGAGAAAAATAGCCTCTCGATAAAGAGGTTATTTTTTCGCGTATTATTAATTTCTAAAGGAATGGATGCAGATACCTCACTTTTGTCATTGAAAGCTGCAGTTTTGATTTTTTAGTGCATTTATTCCCATGAGAATGCAATAAGACCTGCAATCGGTTGAAATAAAGATGAACCTAAACTATAATTAAATAGAAAATCAAAGGCTTTTGGCAATTACCTGCCGAAAGCTCATTGTCATGTCGGTGAATTTAAATAGAGGTGAAGTATGGGTAAATATGCATTAATCCTCGCCGCTGGAGAAGGGAAGAGAATGAAGTCCGAGACTTCCAAGGTCCTTCATAAGGTCTGTGGCAAGGAAATGGTCAATCACGTTATTGACATCATGAGAAAGGCCTGTTTTGAAGACGTCAATGTCATCGTCGGCAAGGGCAAAGACCAGGTTATGGCAAAGACTTCAAGTAGAGATGTCAGTTTCTCTGTTCAGGAAGAACAGCTGGGAACAGGACATGCCGTTCTCTGTGCAAAAGACTTTCTTCAAGGGAAGAAAGGTACTGTAGCGATTTTTACAGGTGATGCTCCGCTGATCAGAGAAGAAACCGTAAAGGATATGCTGAAAAGTCATGAAGAAGGCGGATACAGCGCAACTCTCCTTACCTCAGTCATAGATGATCCTTCAGGATATGGCAGAGTGAAGAGAGATGGAGATGATGTGGAAAAGATCATCGAACACAAAGACTGTTCTGAGGAAGAACTGCTTCTTCAGGAAATCAATGCAGGAATGTACATGTTTGATGCTGAGGAACTTCTAAAAGCTCTTCTGCTTCTGAAAAATGACAATGCACAGGGAGAATACTACCTCACCGATGTGATTGAGATCATGAAAAACAGTGATCTTAAAATCGGAGCAAGCATTACAGAGTTTGACGAAACAAGAGGCGTCAATTCCAGATCTCAGCTGGCTGAGGCAGAGGTGATCTTAAGAAAAAGGATCAATCTCTTCCATATGGAAAACGGCGTGACGCTGATCGATCCGAATTCCACATACATCGGAGCAGACGTTGCGATCGAAAATGATACCATCATCTATCCGAACAATCTGATTGAAGGAAACACAAAGATCGGAAAGGGTGTAACGCTTTATCCCAATTCAAGAATCCTTGATTCTGAAATCGGTGATGATGTGACCATAACATCTTCCGTCATCCTGTCTTCCAGAATCGGAAGAAACACAAGCGTCGGACCTTTCGCATACATCAGACCGGATTCTGTGATCGGTGAAGATGTCAAGATCGGAGACTTTGTGGAAATCAAGAAGTCCACCATCGGAAATGGAACAAAAATTTCTCATCTGACTTATATTGGAGATGCAGAAGTCGGTTCTAAAGTCAATTTCGGATGCGGAACAGTTGTTGTGAATTATGATGGAAAGAGCAAATTCAAGACTGTTGTTGGAGATAACGCATTTATCGGATGCAATACCAATCTTGTTGCTCCTGTAACCGTACATGAAGGTGCGTTTACTGCTGCAGGCTCAACCATCACTGAGGATGTTCCTGCCGAGAGTCTTGGTATCGCAAGAGCGAAACAGGTCAATAAAGACGGTTGGGTAAGAAAAAGAAAAGATAGCGGAAAGTATTAGGAGGACGAAAGGTAATGATTAAGTCATACAGCAACTACAAGATTTTTGCAGGGAATTCCCATCCGGAACTTGCAAAGCAGATCGCAGATATCCTGGGCGTTAAGCTGGGGGACAATAAAGTAGGTACATTCTCAGATGGAGAAATATTTGTTGAAACCAACGAGACAGTCAGAGGCTGTGATGTATTCATCGTCCAGTCAACCAATCACCCTGTAAATGACAATCTTATGGAGCTTCTCATCATGATCGACGCTTTCAAGAGAGCTTCAGCAGGCAGAATCAACGCAGTAATTCCTTATTATGGATATGCACGTCAGGACAGAAAAGTAAGATCCAGAGATCCGATCACAGCTAAGCTTGTGGCAGATCTTCTGACGAAAGCCGGAGCAGACAGAGTGCTGACCATGGACCTCCATGCAGCTCAGATTCAGGGTTACTTCAATATTCCTCTGGATCATCTCCTGGGTATGCCGATCATCGCCGACTATTTCATCAAGAAGGGCTTCATGGAAAATCCTGAGGTCGTCATCGTCTCTCCAGATCTTGGTTCCGTAACAAGAACAAGAAAGCTTGCAGAAAGACTTCATGCACCTATGGCCATCATAGACAAGAGAAGACCGAAAGCAAATGTATCTGAAATCATGAACATCATCGGAGACATCAAGGGCAAGACCTGTATCCTTGTTGACGATATGATCGATACAGCAGGAACCATCTCAAATGCTGCCAATGCACTCATGGATCTTGGTGCAGTTGAAGTATATGCGGCATGCACGCACGGTGTACTTTCGGGACCTGCCATCGACAGAATCAACAGCAGTGTCATAAAAGAGCTCGTCATGCTGGATACCATAGCATGGCCTGATCGTGATGATATGGAGAAGTTCACATCTCTTTCTGTTGCGCCTCTCTTTGCAGAAGCGATCAAGAGAATCACAGAAGATGTGCCTCTGTCCAAGCTTTTTGACTAAAATATAGAAGACAGCTTTAAGGCTGCAGACTCTGAAATGCTGATTTCAGAACCTGCAGCCTTTTTATGTCCGATATTATTTTCTGCCTACAGTCTCTGCTTTCTTGCTGCAAATGAAGCTGCAGCAAAGAAGAAGAGTCCGAATGCACCTACGATGATCATATACTGATAGACTGTCGACAGTGGATCGCCGGATAGCCCGCTGAGGGAGGAGATGATGTTGTTTGCGGTGACATACCAGTAGGTGGGGGTCACTTTTGCAAGGGCCAGAACATTCTCGCCAAGAAACTCCTGGGGAACAAATACTCCGCTGATAAAGGAGGGTCCAAGGGCGATGACGTTGCTCACAGCACTGATGGAATTTCTGCTTTTAAGGAATGTGCCCACAAGGAAACTCATACCCATGGCTGTGAATGCGAATACCAGTGAGTTGAGAAGATGAAGAATCATTTTCCGATCAAGCACCGCGCTTCTGTTTATGAGGAAGAACGCAAAGCTCAGCACTGCCCAGGTGAACAGGGTGAATACGCCAAGGGCAAGATATTTCTGGAAGTTTATGCTCCTCCTTGTCAGAGGTGAAACTTCGGTTCTTCTGAAAAGATCAAGATCTTTCCAGACCAGCATGATGATGCTGGTTCCGAGTACCAGGATGGACACCATGGAGTAGGAGAGGTAGTTGAAATAGAACTTGGAATAGCTGTCTCCTTCGGGCATTCCGTAGGATTTGACCTCTACAGGCGTCTTCTTTGACAGGGCGTTATCCGTTTTTTCTACAAGCACTTCCTGAGTGATGTCCTTCTGAACGGAAAGATAGGATCTTGCCGTATTGAAGTAGGTGTCTATAGACAGCTCCGTATAGGTGTTTGTAATGTTGTCTGGAATGGTCTGTTTAATGAGTTTTACCTCTTCACCTTTCATGAAACGGTCTGTGAAGCCTTCAGGAATTCTGATCACATAGGTCACCATGCGGAAATAGAGTGCATCGCTTATGATGTCCTCCTGATCTTCCACCTCAACGATGTTAGACGTTTCTTTGAGGTTTTCAATGAATCCCCGTACAAGTGGTGTATCCTCTTCCTGAAATATGGCTACATTCGTCTTTACCGTATCAAATGAGGTGTATTCATCCTCCTGCTGGTTGGACTGAGACGCAAATAGAAGGGATAGGCCCAGAAAGATACCGACATAGATGAGAATACTGGGATAATTGCGTTTGAGTATTTTCATGCTCACTTTAAAGACTTGCATATTTTCGCCTCCTTAAGACCATATAGGTTGCCATGCTGAATACGAAGGTCATAATCATAAGGATGACAATATTTGTAGACCAGCGCTCAAGGGTCTCAAAATAGTAGAGGGAATAGAACGAATCTGTGATGAGGCTCACAGGATTGATATAGCTTAAGAACGGAAGATTGTTGTGGATGATGTATTTCATCTGAGCATACATCATTCCTGACAGAAAAGAGCCTACCATGGTTACAGACACGATGAGGGCTACCTTCAGGTTCTCTCCTTTTCTGATCAGGGCACTGATGAAGGAACCGAAAGACATTCCCGTAGCTGTCGCCACAAAAGTTGTCAGAATAAGCAGGAGGACTCTTTCTCCGAATTCTATGCCCAATGCGAATCTGAGAAAAAGGAGTACCAGGCTCATATTGACCATGAGCACAAGATAAGATGCTGCGGAGCTTGCCAGAAAGGCTTTCATTTTATGGACAGGAGCCAGGTTCAGCCGGGCAGCCCGGTCTGAGATATTCGCCTGGATATCCGTAACCTCTTCAGTGCCGAAAAAAGCGCCATACATGCAGGCCATAGCAATGAGAGAATAAAAGTAGTTCAGCATCTGATTGGGTGGTGCAGTCTCTCTTTCCATTTCTTCTGTGTAGACCCGAGGATCTGAAATTGAGGCAATGAGCGGCTCCATCTGCGTAGGATCTGTAGAGACCACATCTTCGATGACCGCAAAGGTCTGATTGAGGTTATTAAGGAAAAGCCTTAGGATGTTCTGAGGCAGTCCGGAACTCTTGACGTGAAGCTCCAGCATATCGCCTGCCGTGATGTAGCCGCTGATCATACCGTCTTCAAGAAGTTTTTCCGCTTCTTCAAGGGTTGTCTCCTGAAGATTCAGGAGTCTGTCTTCTCCTTCTGAAACATCTGCGAGGATATCTTCGAAGATGACTCTGTTTCTGTAATTGTCATTCTGTACCACAGCGGTATCGATGGGGTCGAACCCTTCACTGGAATCCAGATTCTGAAAAGCCAGATTGAAAAATATTGAAAGGATAATGGGGAAAGCCAATGTCCAGAAAATCATTTCTCTGGTTCTGACAAGTTTTTTCAGTCTGTATCTGAAAATGTGATAAAACATTCCACTCACCTCAATCCCTTAATTCTTTTCCTGTGATTTCCAGGAAAACGTCATTGAGGGTAGGCATTTCCGAGTAGATGTTTGTATAGCTGATTTTTTCATGATTCAGGAAGGCGAGGGTTTTTTCAAGGATTCCGTTTTCTTCATTGGAATGAATGGTGATCTGCCTGCCGTTTTTCAGAACCGAAGAAAATTCCTTATAGGCGCCAAGACTTGCCACCTGATCATCCGTGATGTCAGGTGCGTCGAATGATATTTTCGTGCCGAGATGAATCATGGCTTTAAGCTCTTCCTTGGTCCCAGTAGCAATGGCCTTTCCTTTGTCGATGATCATGATTCTTGAACAGATGGTCTCAACCTCTTCCATATAGTGGGAAGTGTATATGATTGTGGAGCCTTTTCTGTTGAGTTCCTGAATACCCTCAAGAATCTTGTTTCTGCTCTGAGGATCGACGGCGACAGTCGGCTCATCAAGAAAGATCAGCTTTGGCTTATGTGCGATACCGCAGGCGATGTTCAGTCTTCTGAGGAGTCCACCTGACAGCTTCTTCGGCACAAACTTTCTGAACTCGTCAAGGCCCGTGAAAGCGATGGCCTCATCCACGAGCTGCTTTCTCAACTTCTTATCGGGTACATAAAGCCCGCAGAAGTAATCTACATTTTCCTGGACAGTCAGTTCCTGAAACACAGCGACGTTCTGCATGACAACACCGATGTCCTTTTTCAGTTCGTAGGACTCAGGGGTCATTTCTTTGCCGAATATGGAGATTTCTCCCGCATCATAGCTGAGTAGGGACAGGATGCAGTTAATGGCGGTTGTCTTGCCTGAACCGTTTGGTCCCAGCAGCCCGAAAATCTCACCTTCTTGTACCTCAAGGCTCAGATCATTCAGTGCCAGGAGTTTTCCGTAGCTTTTCCTGAGATTGTTCACTTGGATTATCATTTTGTGTCTCCTTTTCGATTGATAGGAATTTATCATTTATTATATCCTATAATCGCAATAGACAGATTAAAATCATATTAAATCCTCAGAATTATTTGGAAATGTCACCCTAATTCATAAACCGTTCAGTTCTTGGTGAATTTTTTCCATACAACCGGTAAAACCTGTCTATATTTGACCGGTATTTTGAGTGACTATAATTTTGAATAGATTATAATAAGTATAATCCGTTAATAATCATTGGAATGGGATGAATTAATTGTTAAGTCTATGACTTTTCAGATAAAATCAGATATCATTAAATTAACATTATCCGATTTGGATAACCATCAGAAGAAAGGGGACTTAAAAATGGAAGGTAAAATTGGGAAAATTCTCGTAGTAGACGATGATGAAAACATAAGCGAAGTGCTTAAAATGTATCTGCAGAGCTCAGGTTATGACATAAGGGTTGCTGCAGATGGAAAGGTTGCTCAGGAAGTTTTCGTGGATTACAAACCTGACCTGGTACTGCTTGATATCATGCTGCCCTATGTGGACGGTGTAGATGTACTGAAGTGGATCAGAAAAGATTATGAGACTCCTGTAATCATGCTTACAGCTAAGGGTGATACCTTCGACAAGGTATTAGGACTTGAGCTTGGTGCGGATGACTACATGGTCAAACCTTTTGAACCGAAAGAAGTCGTTGCCCGCGTGAAGGCAGTCATGAGAAGATTCAATACTGACGGCGGCGGAAAAGAAGTTCTGAATTTCCCTGAACTGAACGTTGATGTCAATTCATACAATGTTGTTTATAAGGGACAGGATGTCAAGATGCCTCCTAAAGAGTTTGAACTGCTGTACCATCTGGCTTCAAACAAGAACAGAGTATTCACAAGAGAACAGCTTCTGTGTGAAGTCTGGGGTTATGACTATCCTGGAGACTCGAGAACTGTCGATGTGCATATCAAGAGATTAAGAGAAAAACTCCACGGTGGACCGAACTGGCAGCTTGAAACCGTATGGGGAGTAGGCTACAAGTTTGAAGTTAAATAAGTAGGTGTATAAAACAGTGTTAAAGGATATGAAAAACAGTTCTCTGGTAACGAAACTGGTAGCCACCTTCGCATTTGTGGTTACCATCGGTTATGTTTTGATAGCTGTTGTTCTTTCCATGTGGTTCCAAAGTTATTTTCTGGACAAGAACAGAGCGGATCTGGAGGAGACGACCAATCTTGCCTCCTCCAGTATTCCACTTTATCTCAATAAAGAAATCGATGATACGGAGCTGCTTCGAAATCTCTCTCTGATCAAAGGTGTGGAAAAAGGAGATATTCTCCTTGTAGATGCATCAGGATATATTTTCTTTGTGACCAACGAGGCTTATGACAGCCTTGTTTTCACGAGATTCAATTTTCCTGACAGAGATCGATTGGTAGAGGGCAATTCCATTGAAATAAATGGCGAAGTCAATCCCATAACCAAAGAAGAAATGTCACTCTTCATCAAGCCGGTTCAGACCGGAGCGACTTATCAAGGGGCTATAGTTGTCTATACTCCGCTGAAACATATCAGAGAGCCGCTCAATGAAATCTATCTGAGGATATGGACCATTACCGCTACCGCGGTGATTGTTTCCATACTCATTATTTACTATATTGCACAGAGGATGCTGTTCAGACCTCTGGCAGAGCTGAACTCCATTGCAAGGAAGATCTCCAAAGGCGAAGTTACGCAAAGAGTTCTTGTCACCTCCACGGATGAGATCGGTCAGCTGTCCGAATCCTTCAATACCATGGCGGAATCTCTGGAACAGACCGATAAGAACAGACGTGATTTTCTGTCCAACATCTCCCATGAACTGAGATCACCCATAACCTCCATCAGAGGTTTCATCGCGGGGATTCTGGATGGAATTATTCCTATGGATAAAGAGAAGTACTACCTCAAGATTGTATATGATGAAATTCAGAGACTGACAAGACTTGTCAATGATCTTCTGGATCTGTCCGCTATGGAGTCCGGAAAGTTCTCCTTCAAGCTGACGGAGCTGGACATCAATGAAATCATCAAGGTGTGCATCACAAAGTTTGAGACAAAGATCGATGATAAGGGCTTAAAGGTCGCTGTCACACTGGAAGGTGATCATCTTTATGTTGCAGGCGATCGTGACAGACTGATTCAGGTTATTACAAACCTTGTGGACAACTCCATCAAGCATGCGCCCGATAACGGAAATGTGAAGGTTGTGTCCAAAACCAAGGGCAAGAAAGTCCATATCAGTATCTATAACGATGGTCCGCCTATTGCGGAAAATGATATCAAGTACATCTGGGACAGGTTCTACAAAGGCGATAAATCAAGGACAAACAAGGTTTCCACAGGACTTGGCCTGCCGATTGTCCGCAATATCATCACACAGTTCGGTGAAGATATCTGGGTGGAAAACAAGAATCAGGGCGTCATGTTTACCTTCACCTTGAGTATTACCTAGGAGTATGAATATGGAAGATAATAATTTAGAACAGGAAAAATTGATTGAGAAGGAAAATCTCAAAGAACAGGTGAAAACCGGAGAAATCAGATATCGTCTGGATCAGCGATCACGTATAAGAGGCGGGATTCTTCAGTTTGCCTCCCTTCTTGTTGTGGTTCTTCTGACCTCCATACTGACTTCCACTTTTGTCTCTAGAAAGATTCAGGAAGATTCTCTTGTTATAGATGCCGACAGCAGTTTTTCCCAGATGCTCAGAAAGTCGCTCAGCGGTTTCGAAACTTCCTTTTATGACCGGACACGTATTCGCGAAGTGTACAATCAGATTTCGGTTTCGCTTGTGGGGGTGACAAATGATCCTCAGAATTTTTATTCTGAATCCTACGATCACCTCTATACAGGCGTGGTCATGAATACGGAAGGTTATATTCTCGTTCCATACAGTGCCGTTTCACCAGAGGGCTTTTATGTTCGGACGGACAGGGAGAACGACAGGATCTACCAGGCGGAACTTATCGGAGGGGACGCCGCCCTCGGTCTTGCACTCATCAGAGTGGAGGACATCAGTCTCAGACCACCTAAGTTTTCAGACTCGAGTACAGTAAAGACCGCTCAAAGTGTCATTGCCATGGGCAATCCCTTTGGAGACAGCGACCGTGGAACAGTGACCTTCGGTGTCATTTCTACAGTGAACAAGGCGTTTCCAACAGTCACTGCCGATAACCGAGAAGTGAAAGTCTATGCCATTGAAACGGATGCGAAAATCAACACCGGAAATAATGGCGGAGTTCTTGTGAACATGAACGGCGAGGTTGTGGGTATAAACAGCATGAGCATTACAGAAGGATCTGAACAGGGGCTGAGTGCAGCCATAACGTCCAATGAAGCCATGAGCATCACACGTTCGCTGATCAATTCAGGAGAAGAGCTTCTGCCTTTCCTTGGGATTTTCGGGGATGTGGTAAAAGATCTTGATGATTTTGAAACCGGGTTCTATATTCAGAGAATCGCGCCTGAAGGAACAGCGGATCGTGCAGGCTTAAGACCTACTGACATCCTCGTCAGCATTGACGACATACCTGTTGAAACTGCCGCATCCATCGATGAATACATCCGGACAAGAAAGGTTGGCGATGTGGTGAAGATCAGGTATCTTAGAACGAATGAGGTTCTTGAAGTGGAAGCCACGCTTTATGGTACCACTGTAGATTAAGCGGTAATGAATGAAATGAAATGAGGAGCTTTCAAGCTCCTTTTTTTGAGGCCTTCAGCATTTGAGAAGGTACAGGCCGGTTTAAGGTGAATGTGCTAGTGTGAACTTTGACTCAACAAAAACGTGATTAAATAGTATAATTAACCATAACACAAGGATTGTCTTATACAGGCATCCTTTTTAGAGACATTTGGGAGGGTAATTTGATGTACCTAATTGTAGGACTTGGCAATCCTGGAAAAGATTATGAGAAGACGCGGCATAATGTCGGCTTTATGGCAGTGGATGAACTGGCTGATAAAATGAATATCCGATTCGACAGAAACAGATTCAAAGGGAAGATCGCGGAAGGAAGAATAGGGGCGCATAAGGTTGTACTTCTTAAGCCTCAGACCTTTATGAATCTTTCAGGGGAAAGCATCGGCGAGGCCGCAGATTTCTATAAACTGGAACCGGAAGAGGTCATCGTTGTATTTGATGATGTCAGCCTGGATGTGGGCAAACTGAGAATCCGCAAAAAAGGCAGCTCAGGAGGTCATAACGGAATCAAGTCTGCCATACTTCATCTTGCAACGGAAAATTTTCCGAGAATCAAAATCGGCGTCGGTGCACCTTCTCATGATATGGTCGGGCATGTACTGGGGAAATTCCAGGAAGAGGACAAAGATAGAATCTCGAAAGCGATTCTTGCAGCAAGAGAAGCGGTCTATGCCATCATAGAAAACGGAATTGATTCAGCCATCAGTGAATACAACGGATTCAAAGCGGAGTAGGTGATAGAGATGAGACTGGATGGATTAAGACAGGAGCTTTATAAAGACGAAGGCTTCAAAACACTCAGACAAGGAATAAAAGACAGGAAATTCCCTTTAGGTGTCTATGGGGTATCCGAGTCGGCAAGGGCTTTCCTCATTTCCGCAGTGTTCGGAAAAGAAAAGGACAGCCTGTTTGTTTTTGCTTCAAAAGATATGGATGCCAAGAATCTCTATGAGGATCTTCTTCTATACGAAAATGAAGTGTACTATTTCCCTGCAAAGGAAATGGTTTTTTATAATATCGATGCGATTTCAGGTGACTTAAGGTGGGAAAGACTGAAGGTCATCAAAGAACTGATGAACGGGAAGAAAAAGATCATCGTCACCACCATAGAGGCGCTTACAGCGACCTATGCACCGTTCTCCTATTTCAGGGATCACTTCTTCACCATCACAAAGGGTATGGAGATCAATCTCAAGGATCTGGCGAAGAAACTCGTCAGTTCAGGTTATGTCCGTAGTGAGCTTGTTGAAGGGAAGGGCGAGTTCGCTCTTCGCGGTGGCATCATGGATGTATTTCCCCCTGATGGGTCACTTCCTTACAGAATAGAGCTTTTCGGTGATGAAATTGATTCCATCAGAACCTTCAACAAAGAGACCCAGAGAAGTATTGAACAGGTGGATAGTTTTGAAATTTTTCCGGCGAAGGAAATCATCCTCGACGAGGAGACCATGGCTAAAGGTGCCGAAAAAATCAGAGCGGAACTGGATTCGATCATAAAAGACAAGTCAAAGCGAAAAACCTATGATAAGGATGCCCTGGAAAAACTGAAGCACAATGTCGCTTCGAATCTTGAATATCTCAAAGAGGGGATGTTCTTTGAAAGCGTGGATGCCTACCTTCCGTTCTTTTTTGACAGGCCTTCCACTTTCTTCGATTTCATGGGCAAAGGAAAGCTCATCATCGATGATACCCAGAATTCACTGGGGAAAATCGAATCCACCTATACCGAGTTCAATGAAGACTATGAAGCGTTCCTGGGTCGTGGAGAAATTCTTCCAAGTCAGGGTAACATTATGGTCGATAAGGACTTTCTCATCGACACCCTTCGGGATGCTGAGGTCATTACCCTCAATCAGTTCCAGAAAACCGAGCATTTTCTTCCGCCAAGAGCACTTGTGAGCTTCAATCAGATGACCATCTACAACTATCAGGGCCAGCTTGATATGCTGATCAGTGACATCAGGGAAAGAAAGAAGCGCGGATATCATGTGGTCATTCTGGCGGGTACCAGACCAAGAGGTGAAAGACTCGTTGACATATTGAGAGACAAGGATATTGAGTCGGTTTATAAGGATACTTTAAGCACCCTGGATTATGCTAATGTCATCATCACATTCGGTAATCAGCTGAGGGGATTCGAGTTCCCCGACATCAAGCTCGCCCTCATTTCCGATAAGGAAGTCTTTGGTGAAGCGAAGAGGAAAAAGAAGAAAAAGATCAATAAAGGCAAAGGCCTTGCCAAGATCAACAGCTTTACTGAGCTTAAAAAAGGTGACTATGTCGTCCATGTCAACCATGGAATCGGTGTATTCCTTGGAATCAAGCAGATGGAGACATCAGGTCTCATAAGAGACTATATCGAGATCCAGTATGACAGAAATGACAAACTCTTTATCCCCGTAGAGCAGCTGGATATGATCCAGCGTTATATCGGTACAGAAGGTAAGGATCCGAAGATCAACAAACTCGGCGGACAGGAATGGAGCAAAGCGAAAGCCAAGGTCAAACGCTCTGTGGATGAGATTGCCGAGGACCTCGTGAAACTTTACGCGGAGAGGGAAAAGGTCAAAGGACACAGTTTCAGTGATGATACAGAATGGCAGAAACAGTTTGAAGACGAGTTTGCCTATGACGAGACTGAAGATCAGCTCAAATCCGCTGAGGAAATCAAGAAAGATATGGAAAAAGACAGGGTCATGGACCGTCTTCTATGCGGAGATGTGGGATACGGCAAAACTGAAGTGGCCATGAGAGCCGCATTCAAAGCGGTTATGGATTCCAAACAGGTTGCGGTACTTGTGCCGACGACCATCCTAGCCGAGCAGCATTTCCACTCATTCAGGAACCGTTTCAAGGGATTCCCCATGAAGATCGATATGGTCTCCAGATTCAGAAGTCCCAAAGAACAGAAGGAGACCCTTAGAAAGGTCAAGGAAGGAAATGTGGATATCCTCATCGGTACCCATAAGATTCTTTCCAAGGACATCCAGTTCAAAGATCTCGGACTTCTCGTGGTTGATGAAGAGCAGAGATTCGGTGTAGCCCATAAGGAAAAGCTGAAAAGCACAAAGAAAAATGTTGATGTGCTCACGCTCTCCGCAACTCCGATCCCAAGAACACTTCATATGTCACTGTCAGGAATCAGGGACATCTCACTCATTGAGACGCCTCCTGAAGAACGATATCCTATCCAGACCTATGTCGTGGAATTCAACGAACAGCTGATCCGTGACGCCATTTTGAGAGAGAAGGCACGTAATGGTCAGGTCTACTTTGTACACAACAGAGTGGACGATATCCATGTCGTTTTAAGCTATCTGTCCAAACTGGTGCCTGAAGTGGTATTTGATGTCGCCCACGGTCAGATGAATGAACGGGAACTGGAAAATGCCATGAAGAATTTCATGGACAACATGACGGATGTACTCATCTGCACAACCATCATCGAGACGGGGATGGATATCCAGAATGTCAACACCATCATTGTCGACAATGCGGATAAGCTTGGGCTTTCCCAGCTCTACCAGCTGAGAGGTAGAGTAGGACGAACAAACAGGATCGCCTATGCCTACCTCACCTACAAGAAGGATAAGGTTCTGACTGAGATTGCGGAGAAGAGGCTAAGGGCTCTGAAAGACTTCACTGAACTCGGCTCAGGATTCAAGATCGCCATGAGGGACCTCGAAATCAGAGGTGCCGGAAATCTTATGGGGAAAGCGCAGCATGGACAGATGTCCGTTGTCGGATATGATCTCTATGTGAAGATGCTGGATACCGCTATTAAGATGATTACCGGCGAGATTATGGAAGAAGAGCTGAACACGACCATAGATATGAAGATTGATGCCTATATTCCTTCCTCCTATATTTCAGAGGAAATGCATAAGCTGGAAGTCTACAAGCGTATCGCCTCCATGGAAAGCGAAGAAGATTATGAAGACATCAAGGAAGAACTTCTTGACCGCTACAGCGATATCCCGGATTCGCTCTATAACCTCATGGACATCGCAAGACTCAAGTTCTATGCCAACCGCGCTGGAGTGCTGGAACTGAAAGACAGAGGGAAGGACATTCTCATCACCTTCGCATCTGCGGAAAAGCTCACCAAAGAGAAAGTGGATATCTTCCTTGAAAAGTATCCTAAGCGTTCGGAATTTCAAAGAAAAGAACCTGCAGTCGCATTCAAGATCACGGAGAAAGACAGGTATCTCACCATCGATGCTCTGACGAAGCTGATGAAAGAGCTGTCCGATACGGACAAAGTTGCAAAAGAGTCGTAAAGAATATATAATATTAAAATGTGTCATGTAAATGTAACAATGAAAGAATATCATAGTAAAGAACACAATTTGAGATAAAAGAGAGGGAATCAATTTTGATTAGTTTAAAGAAAAAAGTACTCACAGTCCTTTCCGCTTCTGTCCTAGCGGTAGCACTTGCCGGATGCGGACTGGTAGAAGAGACACAGGAATCCATAGACGGAACTGTTCTTGCCAAAGTGGGTGATGTGGAAATCACACAGAAAGATGTAGAAAAAGAAGCAAAGCCATATCTTGATGAAATGAAGGTCAACTATGGAGAAGAAATGCTCGAACAGAAAGAAGGCAAGGAAGTCGTTGCTCAGCTGAAGAAAGATATTCTGAATGGCCTAGTTGAAATGAGAATCATCGACAGGAAAGTCGAAGAAACAGGTATGGACAAGGATACAGAAGAAATCGCCAAGGCTGTGGAAGACAGAATCGCTCAGGTAAGAGGCGCATATGAAGACGAAGAGACTTATAAGAAAGCACTGACCGATGCAGGCTATGATGAAGAAAGCTATCGTGCTTTCGTCAAGTCCGATATCGTAAGAAACACTTATTATGAAACCATCATGGAAGATGTCGCTGTAACTGACGAAGACGTGAAAGCGTACTATGAAGAGAACAAGGCGAGCTTCATGACTCCTGCTGGAGCAAACATCTATCATATCTATTTCGGAACTGATGATGCTGCCAAGGCTGAAGGGGAAAAAGCGCTTAAACTGATCAAAGAAGAAGGTAAAGATTTCGCTGAAGTTGCTGAAGAATACGGAAACGATCTATCAGCAGACAAGGGTGGACTTCTTGGATACTATGCATATGACAATCAGGAACTTTACGCTGACTTCATGGAACATGTAAAGAAGCTCAAAGAGAATGAGATCTCTGATGTGGTCAAGTCCACAGCCGGATATCATATCATAAAGGTTGATCAGGTTACACCTGAACCTGTTCAGAAGACACTTGAAGAAGTTAAGGAATCTGTTTCCGCAACTGTTCTGAACACAAAGAAGAGTGAAAAGTATGCTTCGACCATGGAAGAGTGGAAGAAGGAATTAAACGTCAAGGTTTATGAAGACAAGATAAGATAATGTTCATGACGCTCCTGAGAAATCAGGAGCGTTATTCTGTTTTAGAGGAAGTATCCTGTGCTATAATTGTTCTATTAATAATCAGGCAGTGTGCATAGAATGCCTTCTGCCGATCGATGAGGTGAATCATGATACATATCGTTGGCCTTGGTCCAGGAAGTGTGGATGCACTGACACTGGGCGCCATAAAGGCGCTGAAAGCCTATCCCTTATATCTGAGAACAGAAAAGCATCCCACTGTATCTTATCTGAAAGAAGAAGGAATCATATATAAAACCTTCGATGACAACTACATGAAGGCGGAGAAGTTTGAAGATGTCTATGAGGGCATCAGGGATTTCATTGTGAATGAAGCCAAGGAAAGAGAACTGACCTATGCGGTACCTGGTCATCCTCTTGTTGCCGAAAAATCAGTGATGCTGATTATCGAGGCCTGCAAGAGTGAAGGTATTCCCTACAGAATCTATCCTTCAATCAGTTTTGTGGATACCATGCTTGAAGCTCTGGAAATCGATCCGATCACGGGGCTTCGCATCGTTGATGCACTGGCGATAGAGGTGGAAAAACCGGATTTCTCCAAAGGAACGATCATCACTCAGGTCTTCTCGGGATATATGGCCAGTCGTGTAAAAATCGCGCTTGGACACTATCTGGAAGATGAAGATGAAATCGTCTTTGTGCGGGCTGCCGGTACCCCGGAAGAAGTGGTTAGAAGAATACCCCTCTTTGAACTGGACAGACAGAAGGATATCGATGACCTGACAAGCGTCTATGTTCCGCCGATGGCGAACAGGTACGATTTCTACTCCTTCATGAACATTGTAGAGAGACTGAGAGATAAAGAGGATGGCTGTCCCTGGGATAAGGAGCAGACCCATGAATCTCTCAAGAGATATCTCATCGAAGAGAGTTATGAAGCTCTTGAAGCCATTGATCTTCACGACTATGACAGTCTCAGTGAGGAACTTGGCGATGTGATGCTTCAGATTCTGCTTCATTCCACCATCGGAAAAGAGGAAGGCAATTTTACAGTCCACGACGTCATCAGGAGGGTTTCTGAGAAGATGATCTACAGACATCCCCATGTATTCAGTAAGGACAGAGAGATGACCTCAGAGGAGGTCCTTGTACAGTGGGAGGAGCTGAAGAAGAAGGAGAAGAGTGAAGATAGCCTGAGTGACGCATTAAAGGGCATCTCAAAGTTCTATCCCGGTCTTTCTCGAGCGGAGAAAGTTCAGAAGAAGGCCAGAAAGTACGGCTTCGACTGGGATGAAATCAGTCCGGTCTTTGCGAAGGTTGAAGAAGAGATTCTTGAAATAAGAGAAGCACTAACTGAAGGGAATGAAGAAAAGGTCCATAAGGAACTTGGAGATCTTCTGTTTGCAGCGGTCAATCTATCACGTTTTCTCGGTGCGGATCCTGAGGTTTCTCTCAATCAGACTTCAGACAGATTCATCAGCAGAATTACGAAAATGGAGGAGCTTCTATTGGCTGACCAGCTGAGTTTCAGAGGTCTTTCCCTGGAAAAACTGGATGAATACTGGGAAATCGCAAAAAAAGACGAAAAAAACTAAAATAAACGCCTAGAAATAAAGGGTTTCAGGGTTTTCTGTAGAATAATAACAGTAGATTCCATTAATAAACATTAACGAGGAGGAATTTATTGTGAACAAAGCCGAATTAATCGCTGCATTAGCTGAATCAACTAGCTTTACCAAGAAAGATTCTGAGGTTTTCTTAAAATCATTTCTTGAAACTGTCGTAGGATCACTTGAGAAGGGTGAAAAGGTTCAATTAGTTGGATTTGGAACCTTCGAAGTTAGAGACAGAAAAGAAAGAGTCGGTAGAAATCCAAGAACTAAGGAAGAAATCCAGATACCAGCATCAAAGGTACCTGTATTCAAGCCTGGTAAAGAATTTAAAGAAAAGGTGAATGTTGTTCCTAAGAAGAAGAAGGCAGCACCTAAGAAGAAGAAATAACCAGTCTAGTACATTAACATTTAAAGGCGCAGAAGAATTCATTCTTCTGTGCCTTTTGTCTATATGATGTTCACATAAAGTCTCCAACAGGGCTATATTGCCCGATCATCAAAGTTTTACTTCACATTGGACAATTCCAAATATATAATATACACAATGAATAAAAAAGAAAACTGTTTATTCATGCACAATCGAGGTGATTAAATTGAGACTAGACAAATATCTGAAGGTATCCAGAATCATCAAAAGAAGAACTGTGGCTAAGGAAGCCTGTGACGGGAAGAGAGTTTCCATAAACGGAAAGACAGCAAAAGCTGGAACTGAAGTTAATGAGGGTGACATCATCGAAATTACATTCAAGGAAAAAGGCATCAAAGCTAAAGTGCTCAAAATCTCTGAACATGTCAGAAAAGATGAAGCTTCAGCGATGTATGAAATTCTTGAGGGTGAAGAAGATACAGATGAAGAGGAATAAAAGCCGTTTATTGTAATAGGGGGAATACCATGAAAATTGGAAAAGTGGCATTGCGCGTGCTTCTTGCTCTGTTTATCGGTCTCATTTCCTTTACGCTTTACAGGCAGCAGGTCATGATGGCGAATATCGAAAAGAATATCGCCCGGCAGGAGCAGGAACTGGAGAAAGTCATGGAAGAGAATGAAAAACTGACTAATTTGGTAGACAGCACCAATACGGAAGACTATACTATAAGAAGTGCCAGAAGCAGACTTGGGTTACTCAGACCCGGTGAAATTCCGGTAATAGACTCGTCAGGCGACTGATCGGGTATCATTATACATATATATTTTAAGGAGGATTCTTATTAACATGACCTTAGAGGTAGGAAACATTGTAGAAGGAACTGTAGTAAATATCACTAACTTTGGAGCTTTCATCGATCTGAACGGAAAAACGGGCTTAGTGCACATATCCGAGGTAGCCGACACTTATGTGAAGGACATCAAGGAATTTATCAAAGAGGGCGACAAGGTACAGGTCAAAGTATTAGGAATTGACGATAACGGCAAGATCAGTCTGTCTATAAAGCAGGGTGTAGCTGTAACACAGAAAAAGTCCACAAGACCAGTTGAAGTAGAGTGGAGCGCTTCTGACAGAAAGAAGCCTGCTGCAAACAATTTTGAGGACATTATGTCAAAATTCATGAAAGAAAGCGAAGAAATCATGTCTGATTATAAGAAGAAACAGGAAGTCAGGACAAAAAACAGAAAAAGCTAAAGCCTAGGCTTTCAATGAGAATGATCATAGAGTGATGATGATACCCGGATTTTCCGGGTATTATTTTTATTTTATGTGTTGACAAGGTCTGGGTGTTCATATATAATTAATTTTGTCGCTGAGATGAGGCGACATTTAAATGTGGCGGAATAGCTCAGCTGGCTAGAGCATTCGGTTCATACCCGAAGGGTCGTAGGTTCAAGTCCTATTTCCGCTACCATTTCTATTATTACGCTGGAGTGGCGAAACTGGCAGACGCACAGGACTTAAAATCCTGCGGTGGTGACACCGTACCGGTTCGATTCCGGTCTTCAGCACCAAATTCAATATCGCGGGGTGGAGCAGTTGGTAGCTCGTCGGGCTCATAACCCGAAGGTCGTAGGTTCAAGTCCTGCCCCCGCTACCATTAAGAAACAGTCTACATGTTAGGCTGTTTTTTTCGTGTCTGGAATTAGATCGGTAACTGCTTTAACGGAATATTCATACCGAAACAGAAAGCTCGTGATATAATATTATCAATCTTTAAGAGAGGAGCGAATGGTAATGATGAAAGAGAAGCAGCTTACTATTGAGACAAGAGAGCAGAAGTATCAGCCGGTGCTCAGTATCAGAATGAATACTCGTGTGGAGAATCTGCCTTCAGTCATCGGGGAGTCCTACGAGAAAATTGCGAGATATCTTGAAGAGCTGGATGTTGAAGCTGCGGGTCCCCCTTTTGTTGCCTACTATAATATGGACATGGAAAATCTGGATGTCGAGATGGGATTCCCTGTGGACGACGTCGTTCCTGGTGATCATGATATGTGTCCTGGTGAGATAGGAGAAGGTAAAGTCATCTCCTGCATGTATGAAGGCCCTTACGAGGGTATGAGTGCTGTCTATGAAAAGATGAATGAATACATCCGAGATAAAGGGTTTACTGCAAAGGGGATTGCATATGAAACCTACTATAACCCGCCGGATGAGGTCAGAAGTACGGAAGAGCTTCTGACAAGAATCGATCTTCCGGTAAGCTGAATATAATACCGGCAGTTCATCATTGTGATGGACTTCCGGTATTCTGCTGTAAGGGTGACATTTATTTTAAGTATGATACAATAATCCTAATATACTTTTTTTATGGAGGGATTATGAAGGTAATGATTGTAGGTGCTGGTAAGCTTGGAGTAAAGCTTGCCGAAGCCATGACCATGGAGAATATGGATGTGACCCTGGTAGACAGTGATGCGAAAGTCATCGAGAACATCAATGAGCATATTGATGTTCTGACTGTAGTCGCCAGTGGGATAAGTGTAACCATGCTCAATGAAATGAACATTGAGGAATATGATATTATTGTCGCGACAACGGAAAATGATGAGACGAATGTCGTCATCTGTACCTTTGCGAAAAAACTGGGCTGCAATCAGACGATAGCCAGAATCAGAAATCCCGAATATACGGAGCAGCTCAGTTTTGTGCGTCACGAACTGGGCATCGATCTCATCATCAATCCTGATTTCGCTACAGCGAATGCCATAGCGAAGTATCTCCTGAAGAATGTGATGTTCTATACGGGAGATTTTGCCGACGGTAAAGTGAAGATGATTGATTTCAAGATCTCCTACAAAAGTGCTTTGGTGGGTAAGAGGCTGTATGAGCTGGAAGATTTTGATGATCTCATCATCACCGCGATCTCCAGACATGGAGAACTAATCATTCCTGATGGTAAGTCTTCCATCGAAGCGGAAGATGTGATTCACATTATGGGTACCCAAGAGGATCTCCTTAAGCTTAGCAAGAAACACAAGCTTCTAGGAAATGACAAGCATGTGGATAGTGTCATGATCATCGGTGGAGGAAACGTCGGGTATTATCTTGCGAAAGAACTCTCCGAAGCGAAGGTTGCAACGACGCTTATCGAGCAGGATAGAGCGCGTGCGCTGAAGCTTGCGGAAAAACTTGATCATGTTCTGATCATCAATGGTGACGGTACGGATGTGAACATCCTCGAGGAGGAGAATATCGATCAGATGGATGCTTTCATCGGTTCGACTGGTTATGATGAGCAGAATCTCCTCATGGCACTCATGGCCAAGCAGTATGGTGTCGGGAAGTGCATCGCGAAGGTAAGTCGAAAGAATTACACGAAGATCATCGACAAGCTTGATATTGATGCTGCGTTAAACCCTGTGAATATTACGGCGTCTGATATCCTGAAGTATGTTCGAGGCGGGAAAGTCGTTTCTGTATCTCTTCTTCTTGGAGGAGATGGGGAGGTGACGGAAATTATCGCGACAAAAGACATGTCCTATCTGGATCGTCCTCTTAAGGATCTTAATCTGCCGAAAGGTCTGATCATCGGTGCCATTGTCCATAACGGCGATGTCATCATTCCAAAGGGTTCTTCGGTCATACGGGCTAATGACAGGATTGTTGTATTCTCTCGTGCGGAGGATACGGAAAACCTGAAGAAGTTATTTACACCTGGAAAGAGAGGACGCTTAAGTGAACTATGGAATAATAGTAAAAGTGCTTGGGATAATCCTGCTGATTGAGTCCCTGCTCATGTCGCCTTCGGTCTTTATATCCCAGCATCATGGAGGAGAGGCGGTGATGCCTCTGGCGTTCACTATCCTTCTGATGCTGGTCCTTGGCATATTTATGATGAATGTCAGAAACAGACACGAACATATACGTGCTAAAGATGGAATTGTCATAGTAGCCCTTGGATGGGTGCTGATTTCACTCTTTGGTGCACTGCCTTTCTATCTTACAGACAGCGTACCGACTTATGCGGATGCGATCTTTGAAACAGTATCGGGATTTACGACCACCGGATCATCTGTCATTGCAAATGTTGAAGCGCTCGATAAGGGTATCCTTTTCTGGCGTTCCATGACCCACTGGATTGGAGGAATGGGTATCCTTGTGTTTACCCTTGCGCTTCTGCCTGCACTGGGTGTAGGAAGCCTCCAGATCTTCAAGGCGGAGTCTCCAGGTCCTGTGGCGGGGAAGATTGTTCCGAGGATGAAAGACACGGCCAGAGTGCTGTATGTGACGTATATCGCCATCACGCTTTTGCAGGTCATTCTCCTCAGTTTTGGAGGAGTTAATCTTCTTGAATCCTTTGTCATTACCTTCGGTACTGTAGGTACGGGTGGGTTTGGCCCGAGAAACGATTCTATGGCCAGCTACAGCTCCTATGTGCAGATTGTTACTGGGATATTCATGGTGCTGTCTGGTGTCAATTTTTCCCTGTATTTTCTGATCTTCAGAAAGAAATACAAGGAGTTTCTTGAAGACCGTGAGCTGAGATTATATCTGTTCTTTGTTTTCATCTCGGTCCTCATGATTGCAGTCAATCTGCTGATTACATTTAAAGGGGATTTCCTGATAACACTAAGAGATTCTTTTTTTCAGGTATCCTCCATTATGACTACAACGGGTTATAGTACAGTTGACTTTGAACTGTGGCCAAGTTTCAGTAAACTCATTCTCTTCTTCCTTATGTTTGTTGGCGGATCTGCCGGATCTACTGCGGGTGGAATGAAGGTGGTGAGGATTCTCGTCATCCTGAAACTGATTAAGCGGGAGATTTCAAAGATTTTCCACCCAAGAGCGCTGATTCCCATAAAGGTAGGCGGAAAGATTGTTTCTAATGAAGTTATTGCGAGAATAAACAGCTTTCTAACGCTCCATATGGTCATTTTTGTTATCGGAGTGATTGTAGTCTCTCTCGAAGGTGTCGATATGATCACCTCAATGTCATCTGTAGCTGCTACCATCAATAACATTGGACCTGGATTTGGCGGGGTGGGACCTACGCTCACCTTTGCTGATTATTCTATTTTCACAAAACTCTTTCTGTCCCTCATTATGCTTTTGGGCAGACTTGAGCATTTTACAATTATTGCGCTCCTTGTACCCAAAAGCTGGACTAAAGAGAGTTAGCGGATAATAGGTTTTTTTGATGAATAAAGCTGAATAAACGATTAAGGAACAGAGAATTTCTGTTCCTTTTTTAGTTGCCTTTTATTTTGTATTATAACCCCAATGAAGTTTAGGGGGAATCTGGATAAAAAAGCCTTAATTTGGAAATATAAGTCACTAGTTTAGAGAAGAATAAATGTTCAATTCCATATACAAGGGGATTTAGTTCGTTGCGAAATTCTATAAAAGGGTACACATAGTGCAATTGTAAATAATTTGGAAATAATTAGTGGTAGAATAGCAATATATTAATTATAGAATAGTAGATTGAATAAATGCGAAGTTTTAGTATACCGATTTATAGTACTTCCAAAAAGAGAAATAGCGAAATGCATTGAACACCAATACATTAGGAAATAATATGATGTAAAGAGACACAAAAACATAAGATTCAATAGAGGGATAACCGTTTCTAATTAACAGTGAATATCATTAACTATTTTTCAGAAATATGAGTATATTCCTGTGGATAAAGTTTGTGAGAAAGTGAATAAGCGCAATTCGACAAAGATTTCTAAAAACTGTCAATAATTCTTTAAAATTTTTATGAAAACACAATTATAATTGATAAAATGAATACAAACTCGTTAAAAATCTGATAAATTCCCTATGAATGTCGAATATAGGTATTTATTAACGAGATTTATAAAGTTAATGTTAATTCAATTAAATGATGATTTAATAAATATCGAAACAGTGCTACAATAAAGAAGATAAAACAATCATTCATAGATATATTGTATTTCTATCTGATGGTAACTGTTCCTGGAACTAAATGAATCACGATTTGTCACTGATGTTTGAAGTAATGTGGAATCTTAACTGTAATGTTAGAAAAATCATTCTTGCAATGAGAAAGGAGTTGAAACAGTGCGTGTGGACAAAGACAAGTATATGAACAAAAGAAAATTCTTTTCCATATTAATCTTATTCGGTTTTATGATCAGTATCCTGCCAGGGGGTATGAGAAATATCAAAGCTGAAGAGTTAATAGGGGAAGAAGATATCAAGAAAATTGAACTCTCTGCTGAAGTGATTTGGACTGGTGTCCCTGATGAAGAGGTTATACCTGAAATAACGATTAATCTGATGTCTGGCAAAGAAGTCGTTGAGCGTATAGCTGTAACTGATGGATCCACAGAAGTCAAATTCACACCGGTAGATGAGCTGGATGCTGATGGTAATGTGATTCTCTATACAATAGAACAGGAACCCATAGAGAATTATGAAACCGAAGTAAGGGAATTCATAATCGAGAATACATATATCGCACCTCTGGTGGAAGAGTCAGCAGCGATAGAAAGTGAAAGTATTCCAGAACTTGAGCTTGAAGAACCTTTAGTAGAAGAGAAAGAAGAATCCATCGAAGAGCCTAAAGGTGAAGGTGGAAGTGAAAATGAAGAACCGATAGTTGAAGAAGAACCGATAGTAGAAGAACCTGCTAAGGAAGAACCTGTTGAAGAAGAGAATCAGATAGAGGATCCTGCAGTTGAAGAAGAAGGAAAAGATGAATCGACTGAGGAAGAACCTGGTGATGATACTGAACGGCAAACACAAAGTGTGGTGAAGGTTGGACAGCCATACGGGTCAGATAGGATACCATTTGGAACAATTGTATCTGAAGTACCTGTTTATGATGTTTTAGGTTCACCAGAGGCGAAAGTTAACAGTTTCATGAAAAGCAGTCAAAGTGTTATCGGAAGTACATCAACGATTGGGCCTGGACAAGTGACGATAGACAAATATGCAGTACCTGTTCCGGGTCTGGTCAATACTTGGGATATTACTTTAAGAATTGAAGGGAAGGATAGTGAGAAAACATCCGACATTGTACTTCTTATAGACAGATCAGCTAGTATGGCTCAAAATCAAAGGTTAGTAAAAGCCAAAACGGCTGCTAAAGCATTCGTAGATGCGATGAATGGGAAACCCAATACGAGAATTGCGATAGTCTCATTTGCATCAAAATATGGCAATTCAACGACAGTAACAACAAATCAGCCATTTACAACGAACTCAGCACTTTTGAAAACTGCTATAGATAATTTAAATGCTGAAGGTGGTACAAATACTCAGGCTGGTATTAGAAGAGCGGAAACATTATTACAATCAAGTACAGCCGACAACAAGCATATAGTGCTGCTGTCAGATGGAGAGCCAACTCAGAGTTTCAAAGTGTATGACAACAATTCATATTTTGAGTGGTATAACCAGAATGAAGATGTGGAAGATTGGAATAACAATCTAAGCAATCAGAGAGTACACTATAGGACAAAGAGTAATTTAGCTGCCAGTGCTTATAACTATGATAGTATAACCGGTGGTGGTTATGTTGGTTATACTCACTACAAATGGACAGAATCAAATTCAAATTATATTGACTATTACTCAAGTCATGGAAATAACGCGATTTCTCAAGCTGGTATGTATAAAGGGTCAGGTGGAAATAGAACGTTATGGACAATAGCTCTTGAAACTACCAATTACGGTGATGAAGTGCTGGAAGATATTTCATCACCAGGAAAAGATTTCCAGAGTACCCCGGATCAGCTTAATGCGATATTCCTGCAGATCGCGGGAAGTATTAACTCAGCTGCTAAGGATATAGTGGTAGTCGATCCTATGGGAGAAGGTTTTGAAATACCTGTAGTGGTCAACTCAAACATCACAAAATCACAAGGTACACATACCTATGCCAACAGAGTTCTGACATGGAACGTTGGAGATCTTACTCAGCCGATCTCACCTGGATCGAACATTAAGGTAGCATGGCTGAAGTATAGGGTAACAATTAATGATGATATCCTCAGTCTGCCAGTGCCGGGAGACGGACGTTATCTGACTAATGGGGATGCTAAGGTGACTTACAAGGATCAGGATGATGTCAGTAAGATAAAAACCTTCCCGGTTCCAAAGGTCAACCCGATTTTCATTAAAGTCAAAAAGGTTCTTATGGATGCTGAAGGCAATATCATAACAGATCCTTCTAGACAGTTCCCAATTAAAATTATGAGTGATGCTGCTGATGGAGATACAATCTACGCAGAATACAATGAGACATACAGTCTTATTCCAGATCAGCAGATTATCAAAACCAACCTCAGACTTGCCGACACTTATACGGTAAGCGAAAACGCACCGGACTATGATGTAACCATTAAAGTAAATGGTGTGGTCACAGACACATTTGTTGTGCAGCCACCAGCTGGTTCTGCGGATTCAGGACAGCCTGATATCGAAGTTTTGGTAACCAATAAGGAAAAACCGTTAGGTAAGCTGATTCTCAAGAAGATTCTCCTTGATGAAAACAACAACCCTATAGTGGGCGATCAGAGAGAGTTTACATTCAATATTACAGGTCCAGGGAATTACAGTGAAACCAGAGTCCTTAAAGGTGGAGAAACAAAAGAAATAACAGGTCTTAAATATGGTCAGTACACTGTGACAGAAGCAGACCAGGTAAGCCTTGTTGCAGAAGGATTTACAATTACATCTGATCCTGCAGACGGCGTAGTGACACTAGGCTGGAACAATAAGACAGGAACAGTTGAAATTACCAATAAATATATCAGTCCGAAAATAGATGTCATCGCTAAGAAGATATGGCAAAACGGAAATGTTGAAGATCATGTTGCAGTAGCGCTGACGCTATACAGACAGGTAGGAGCTGGACCAAAGACTGTGGTTACTGGAGTTACACCAAATATCATACCTGCTTCAGGAACTGCATCTCAATTTACCTATACCTGGTCTAACCTGCCTAAGACAAACCAGTTTGGTCAGCTGTATATCTACACAGTAGATGAACTGACAGTACCAGCTGGATACGACAAGATCATCAGTGAAGATGGTCAGACTGTAACAAACAAGAGCAAGACAAGCAAACTGCAGCTTCTAAAGACGGGAGTCGATGATGTGCCACTCGAAGGTGCGAAGTTTGATCTGTACCGTAAGACTGAAGGTTCAGCAGAGGGAGCGGTCGCTTTTGAAAACGAAGATGGAGAAACAGTATTTGGTGTTCTTGTCCCTGTTGGAAGTCTGATCACAGATGAAAACGGAGAAACGCAAATTATAGACGGACTGGAAGCTGGCGATTACTTTGTAATTGAAACAGCGGCACCTGTCGGATATCTCTTGCATGAATATCCCATCGAATTTGAAATAGATGCAGCAAAGACACTGAATAAATTTACAGTCGAAAATGAACTGGCACCTATGATTCCGGCAACTGGTGGAATGGGAACAATGTTATTCTCAATCCTAGGTATAAGTATCATGGGAGGCGCGTTACTTGGATTTAAGAAATTCAACAACAATAGAGGGAAAGGAGAAAGCGTCATGAAGGGAAGGAAACTATTCACAGTATTATTTACAATGCTTGTACTATTTGTATTTGTTGCTCCAACTATGGCAAAGGCAACAGAGGTACCTGAAAGAACAACTAATGTCACCATTCACAAAATGGAACTCTTTACAAATACTGGAGGGCTTCCAGCTGATCATGACGGAACAGTCCTTGATGCTGATGGTCTTGATGAAGTGCTTGGTGCCGGAAACTATGCACCACTTGAGGGTGTAGTATTCAGATACTGGAAAGTACCTGCAACTGCCGATGCTGATGATCTTGATGATATGGATTTATCAGAACTGATCACAGATTTTGGTAATGGTACAATCACTACTGCGACTTTAGCAAATGGTACAGTTGCACTGCCACCACTGGCAGATGGCTACTACTATTTCAGAGAACACTCAGCACCTGAAGTTGTAACCGATCAGATTGCAGTACCTTTCCTGCTGGGGCTTCCAGTGATGAAGGCTGACGGAACAAGTTTTATCAAAGACCTGCATATCTATCCTAAGAACCTGACCGTACGTGGTGCGGTTGTATTAACTAAACTGGCTGGAAATACAAAGCTTCCCGGAGTAACCTTTGATCTTTATAAAGGTATACCTGGAAACGCAACACTAAGAACAGAAGATTTAATAACTAACGCAGATGGTGAAATCATCATCAACAACCTGCCAGTGGGAAGTTACTACTTCGTTGAAACAGCAACAGTCTCACCTTACCTATTAGATGCAACACCAATCCCATTCACAATTACAGCAAATGGTAAAGTTACTGTTGAAGCTGGAGAAAGAGTTGTAACTGGAGATGTCAAGTTAGTCACTCATGATAACTTCGTAGAACCGGATATTGAAAAGTTTATCGGAACAGTTGGACAGACTGCAGCATCAGGAAACTTCAATGAAGCTCTTCCGTTCATCATCGATGTGGAGCTGCCAGGAAACATCCACAAGTATGACTCACTTGTAGTATCCGATGATCTGGATTCAAGACTTGATTACAGAAACAGCTTGGAGGTGCTTGGAAGCGCAGACGGCACAATATTTACACCATTAGTTCTTGGAACTGATTACACAGTTACAGAACCTGCTGTAGGAAGTGACGAAGAGCTTATCGTAACATTTGTGCCAGAAGAGCTTGAAGGGCTGAAGTTTGTTAGAGTCAGTTTTGAAGCTTCAATAAACGAAACAGCGATCATGGGACAGGGCATTCCAAACAAAGCAGTTGTAGATTATGACAACGGATTCGTAGTAGATGAAGAGCCTTCAGAAGAAGTGCTGGCATTTACTGGTGGTAAGAACTTTATCAAGGTTAATGGAGACGCTGAAGCGCTGGATGGTGCAGAATTCGTAATCATGAATGCTGATGATGAATATCTAATGATTGAAGACGGCGTTTACAGCTGGACAACAGATATGGATGATGCTTACACAGTAGTATCAGACGAAGACGGATTGTTTGAAATCAAAGGTCTGAAATATGATCTTGAAGATGGAACAGTTTACTTCCTATATGAAACAGTTGCTCCAATGTCAAGCGAAGGCTACCCATATCAGCTGATTGAAGATCCGATTGAATTCTTGGTTAATGGATCAAGCTACTACTCAAACCCAGGAACAATTGAATTAGGAACACAAAACCCAACAGCAGAACCTCAGCAAGTTCTAAACATATTAGGGCCACAGATTCCACAGACTGGTGGTATCGGTACAACTCTATTCACTCTAATCGGTGGAGGACTCATGGGGTCAGCTCTAATTCTGAACAAGAAGAGAAGCAAAGGCTAATTAAGAAAGGGGATGGCGAATGCTTAAGCATTCGCCTCTTCCATATAATCCCCAGAAGAGTTGGAGGTTATATAGAAGAGAAGACGGAAGTAGTTGAGAGGTGATGAGTTTAATGAAGGAGAATAAAAGTAACGAAAACAAGAAGAGTCTCATACAGAAAATCCTTCTGGCGATGATCTTCATCGTCGGACTGTCAATTTTTCTCTATCCTACAGTCAGCGATTTTCTTGTTTCCAGAAAACAGGCGAAGATCATAGAGGGATACCATGATGATGTGGAGCGGCTGAAGGTTGAAGAAAAAGAGCGGTTAAGAAAAGAAGCGATGGCTTATAATGAGAAGATCAAAAAAGGAACGGAAATTCTGGACCCATTCTCTGAGGTCAGGCCTCAGAATACTGGAGTGAGTTATATGGATATGCTCAATATCGGTGAAGTTATGGCGTATGTTGAAATTCCGAATATTGATGTCTATCTTCCTGTATATCATGGGACCAGTGATGATGTTTTAAATAATGGGCTCGGTCATATTGAGCAGACGTCTCTTCCTATAGGTGGAACAGGAACCAATTCAGTCATCACGGGACATCGTGGACTACCTTCGGCAAAGATGTTCAGGCATCTTGATAAGATGGAAATTGGTGATGAGTTTTATGTCCATAGCCTTGATGAGGTTCTGGCCTATGAAGTTTTTGATGTGGTAATTGTACCTCCAACGGATATTGGGAAGCTGAGAATAGAGGATGATAAGGATATCGTGACTCTGATTACGTGTGATCCATATATGATCAATACCAACAGACTCATTGTCAGAGGCATCAGAGTAGATTATAAAGCACCTGTGGAATATGCTGAGGGTGAAGAAGAAGAGGTATCTGCTGGTAATGTCGATGGAGCTGCAGAAGCAGAAGATCCATCTTCCGGGATGCTGAGTATTATGGGCAGAAACAAATGGGCAATTCTTATATTGGTAATAAGTGTTGCAGGGGTTGTTGTGGTTAATCGTATGTTTCTTTCCAGAGAAAGACGAAGAAAGAGGGTGATGGAACATGAAACTTAAAAGAATGTCCTATATTCTCTTTCTTGCTGGGATTACCATACTCATGTATCCTCATGTGATGAAAATATTCTTTGAGGTTCAGAATGTCACTGAAATCGCAGAATACGAAAATTTAATGGAGCACATGACTGATGAAGAGATACGCGCAAATATTGAAGAAGTAAAAGCTTATAATGATTATATCGCTCGTGAACCGGAAAAGAAGGTTTCCGATCCCTTCACTCCTATAGCGACAAGAGGGGAGGTGGATTCTGCACCGGTTGCGGCAGCTGGTTCTTCCAAACCCAAAAAGATCACTTCTGTTGGACCCTTTGGGTATATTGATATACCGAGGATCAGTCAGAAGCTGCCTATCTATCTTGGTGCAACTGATGAAAATCTGAATAAGGGTGTTGCTCATGTTGATAGAACATCTCTTCCGATCGGCGGGGTAGGAACCCATTCTGTTATTGCGGGACATAGAGGATTTAACCGCAGTATACCATTTTTCAAGCATCTAGATCAGATGGTGACAGGAGATCGATTCTACATCCATATACTTGGTCTTACACTAACATACGAAGTAATAGGTGTTGAAATCATATTGCCGGATGAGAGAGAGAAACTGAATATTGATCCGGAAAAAGATCTTGTAACACTCCTGACTTGTGAACCTTACCGATCCAATACACACCGTCTACTGGTCTATGCCATGAGGGTAGATGAGGGTGAAGCTTCTGGGGAGGTCAGAAAAGATGAACACGGTGAAGGTTATTCTGGTGTTCTATCTGAAAGCTACACAAGGGAGATGCCTGTAAGCGGTGAAGTGAAGTTCGACAATATGATCAGCTATATCGTGGTGGGGGTAGGATCTGTCCTTTGGATTGCAGTATTTATACTGTTTTTACGAACCTTCAGGAAGAAGTTTGATGTAGGCGCGGGAAGATAGTAAGATTGATGTGTTCAATTTATTCGATATAGACTACTTTAGACGATGGAAATAACTGCGAAGCAACCCGCATATCAGGGACTACATAATCCCTGGTATGCGGGTTTTAATACGGGTGATTTTAATGTGGATTCACTAAAGAGATGAATCATTGTGTTCAAATAACAGAAGGGTGTGGTGTATCGTGAAGGGTAACAATGACATTACTGGATAGTTGCATACAATATATTCTAAAATCAAGCAGTAATTCAGAACTCTCCTGTCGCTGATGTTCTCAGAGTGAGGGGGGTCTATTTTTTATTCATTCATTTTGGGTAGTGCTGCAGGATGAAGATTTTGTGATTATTTACATTATATGTCTTACGGAGTGTTCTAATATGCTTATTTGCTTTATTAATCTTTGAGCTAGTAGAAGGGTGAGTTATAAAAGATGAATTGTGATTAATTTTTTTACTGCCATAATCATTATGTGGTGGTTGTGATATTTATGTATAGGTGAATCGTACAAACATTAAGCGTAATTTCTAATTGATTTTAATCGTGTCGAAAATTTTTTGATATTTTTCACGGTTTATTAATATTTTTGTGAGTGTTTTCAATAGTAATCTAGCAATTGAGACAGTTATCGACAAGTAACTGCATATAAAATAGCAACTTATAAAATTAATGTTAATTATGATAGAATATTACAAATAATTGTGAAATAAATGATACAATATTGTCGATAAAACTATTGTAACAATTCATATTTCTCTGCTATTTGTTCGTGGTGTTGAAAGAGGTCCAAATTCCGATCACAGCGGATTAGGTTGTTTGTTTAGTTGTCGATGTTATAACTCAACTGAAAATACTAGAAAAACATTCTTGTAATGAGAAAGGAGTTGAGACCAGTGCGTGTAGGAAAAGATAAGTCAAGTAAGAGAAGATATTTCTTCTCTATTTTAATCTTATTCAGCTTTATGATCAGTATCCTGCCAGGAGGAATGAGAAACACTAGAGCTGAAGAGTTAAATAGAGAAGAGACACTTACGAAGATTGAGCTTTCTGCTGAAGTGATTTGGACGGGAGTCCCTGATGGTGAATCTGTACCAGATACAACGATTACTCTTATGTCTGGCGAAGTAGTTGTTGAAAGTATAGAAGTAACCGATGGATCCACTCTAGTCAAATTCACTCCGGTAGATGAGTTGGATGCTGAAGGAAATGTAATTCTCTATTCCGTAGATCAAGAACCTTTAGAGAATTATAAAACTGTGATTCGTGAATTTGTAATCGAGAATACTTTCATACCACCGGTGGTGGAAGAACCGACTGAAGTAGGAAGCAAGAGTATTGTTGAAGAACCAAAGACTGAGGAACCAAAGACTGAAGAACCAGTTGAAGAACCAGTTGAGGAACCAAAGACTGAGGAACCGGTTGAGGAACCAAAGACTGAGGAACCAGTTGAGGAACCAAAGGTAGTAGAACAACTTGACGATACTTTGTCGTTGAATGAATCGGGAGATATCAACGTTTCGGATGAATATACGCCGGTAATTAATGATGGTTTTAGCGGTAAGCTACCAACGAATGAACCAGTTGGTCCTGATGGCGTAATATTAAGTGAAGAAGTTTATGACTATGCAACGGTTTCTTATTCAGGGGTTCCTGGAACTCAGATCTATACTCCTGTGATAAGCAGAAGTTTTGCACCTATGATGCAGACGCTCTCTGGAACGTTCACATCACCTGTTAACCCTGGAGATGTCACGATAGGTAAAACAGCAGTGCCTGTTGAAGGGCTGGTAAATACCTGGGAGATCACCTTGCGAATCGAAGGGAAGGACACTCAGAAGACATCGGACATCGTATTAGTGATTGACCGATCTGGTAGTATGCGTGGTGACAAGCTGGTAGAGGCTAAAGCTGCTGCTGTTCAATTCGTAAATGAATTAGGAGGAACAACCTATACTCGTATCGCCATCGTTTCGTTTGCTTCTGAATCTTCAGGTTCTACTGTGACTTTAGAGCAGGACTTCACCAATAATATCGCTGATTTAGAAGATGCAATTGATGATTTAGTTGCTAATGGAGGCACACATACGCAAGCAGCAATAAGATACGCAGCCGGAATACTTAAATCTCCGAACAGTACTGCAGATCTTAAGAATATAGTGCTCCTATCAGATGGTCAACCCACATTTAGTTATGCAATAAAAAATGGTGAACACGAGTATGTATACTATTCTCCTGGAAATTACGTTACTAGTCCTAATCAGATAGAATCTGATTATAACTATCCATCGACTGTTGGTAATGGTTCAGACGGCTTTGCTTTTATTAATAGTGTCGGTGGAAATAGTAATTGGTATAGTCATGGTAACAGTACAATTGCAGAAGCGGGGTTTTTCAAAAATACAGTTGAAGTAGGAAAGCAAAGAACGCTGTGGACAATTGCATTTGATGCAGGGGGAGTAGGAAATGCTGTTCTAAATAGTGTTGCTTCACCTGGAAAAGCTTTTACTGCATCGCCAGGTGACCTGAATACAATATTCCAGCAGATTGCAGGAAGTATCAACTCAGCTGCTAAAGATACGGTGGTTGTTGATCCTATGGCTGCTGGATTTGAGATACCAGCTAGCGAGATACCAACAAAGACTCAGGGTACCGTAGCATATGCCGGTGGTGTACTTACCTGGACAGTAGGGGATTTATCACAGGAGATATCACCTGGATCAAATATCAGATATGCGGAACTGAAATATAGGGTGAGCATTAATGATAGTATTCTAGGATTGACAGTACCTGCTGATGGTCTGTATCCGACAAATGGTGATGCAGAAGTATCCTACAAGGATTCGAACAATGTTACTCAGGAACTGCATTTCCCAATTCCGAAGGTTAATCCGATTTTCCTGAAAGTCAAGAAGATACTTATGGATGCTGATGGGAAAATTATTACAGATCCAAATAGACAGTTCCCGATAAAGATCATGAGTGATGCGGAGGATGGAGACACAATCTACGCTGAATATAACGAGACTTACAATCTCATTCCAGATCAGCTGATCACAAAAACAAATCTCAGGCTTGCTGACACCTATACAGTAAGCGAAAATGCACCAGACTATGATGTGACCATTAAAGTCAATGGTGCAGTAACAAGTACCTTTGTTATCCAGCCACCTGTTGGAACGGCTGATTCAGGACAACCCGATATTGAAGTTGAAGTGACCAACAAGGAAAAACCTTTAGGTAAACTGATTCTCAATAAGATTCTGCTGGATGAAAATAATGATCCTATAGTAGGAGACCTTAGAGAGTTTACCTTCAACATCACAGGTCCTGACGGTTACAATACAACAAGAGTACTTAAAGGTGGAGAAACAAAAGAAATACCTGGTCTTAAATATGGTGAATATACCGTAGTAGAAGCAGATCAGGTTAATTTAACAGCAGCAGGATTTACGATTACATCAGACCCTACTGACGGAAAAGTGACACTGGCATGGAACAATAAGGAAGATACAGTAGAAATCACAAATAAATATGTAAGTCCAAAGATCAGTGTTATCGCCAAGAAGTTATGGGAAGGTGGAAAAGACGTAGACCATGTAGCTGTAACACTTACCCTATACAGACAGATTGGTGCTGGACTTAAAACTGAAGTCACGGGTGTCACACCAAGTATCGTGCCTGCTTCGGGAACAGCTTCAGAATTCACCTACACCTGGTCGAATCTGCCTAAGACCGACAAGTTCGGAGACCTATATATCTATACAGTAGATGAACTAACAGTTCCTACCGGTTATGATAAATCCATCAGTGAAGACGGATTGACAGTTACCAACAGGAGTAAAATAAGTTCATTCCAGCTTACAAAGACAGGCGTCGATGGTGTTGAGCTAGCAGGTGCAGAATTCGATCTCTACCGTGAAGTTGAAAGCACGACACCTTTTGCGGTAGCATTCAATCTTGAAGGTGGAGGCATAATTTATGGTATCAGAATACCGACAGCTGCTCCTAATGGAAGACTGACAACAGGAGCAAATGGAAAAACTCAGATTGTAGAAAATCTTGAAGCTGGTGATTACTTTGTCATTGAAATAGTAGCACCAGAAGGATATCTGTTACATGAGTATCCGATACCATTCACAATTGACGTAACAATTACACTTAATGAAATCACTGTATCAAACGAAGAGGCTCCAATGATTCCAGCAACTGGTGGTATGGGAACAATGCTGTTCACAATCCTTGGAATCGGAATCATGGGCGGCGCGCTTTTCGGATTCAAGAAACATAATTACAATAATAGAGGGAAAGGAGAAAACATCATGAAAGGAAGGAAACTCTTCACACTACTCTTTACGATGCTGGTACTGTTTGTGTTCGTTGCTCCTAGTATTGCAAGCGCTACTACCACTCCAACACCAAATCCAAGACCACCCTTACATTCAGGTGAAACCGATGTGACAATTCATAAAATGGAGCTCTTTGAAGATCCTAGATTGTTCGATCCAGCAAAGAGCCTACCAGCAGACCATGATGGTACGCTGCTGGATGAAACTGCCCTTAATAATCTGCTGGGATCAGGTAATTACAAACCACTACCAGGAGTAAAATTCTCATACTGGAAACTGGATATGACTAAACCTGCTGGTCAGCTGACATTGGCATATCTAGACGCAGCTTCAATCGCTACATTAAACAGTGAACATGTTTTTAAAGGTGAACTAACAACGAGTGATCCAGCAGGCACAATATTCATAGAGGATCTTGAGGATGGATACTACTTCTTCAAAGAAACCTTTACCCCTGCAAATGTCGATTCGCACATTGCTGTTCCGTTTATTTTAGGACTGCCAGTGATGAATAGCGATGGAACAGATTATTTAGATTCAGTGCACATTTATCCTAAGGAAATCGCCACTCGTGGTGCTGTCGTACTTCAGAAATTTATTGGAAAGATTCCTGGAGAAGGAGAAGTTGGTGTTCCATTACCAGGAGCCAAATTCAGACTTTATGAAGGTACACCAGAAGTTCCAGATGGTGAATATGTTCCTGAAGGAGGAGCTGCACAAGAGTATACAACTAACGCTGCTGGTGAGATCATCCTGAATAATCTGCCTCGAGGATTCTACTACTTTGTGGAAACAGCTACAGTAGATTCGTATCTCTTAAATACCGAACCGTTAGAATTTGAAATTGATTCCAATGGTAAAGTTCTTCTAGACGGACTATTGCGTGATGACATCGTAGGAACTGTTGAGTTTGTAAAACTGGACAACTATGAAGGTCCAGAAATCGAGAAGTCTATCGGAGAAATCGGTCAGGAAGAACTCGACGCAACAGTAGGCGACGATTTTGAGTTCTTCATTGAGCTGGATCTGCCTGAAGATGTTGACGAGTATACAACTTTGACTGTAACAGACGTAATAGACACAAAACTTGATTATGTCGGTCCAGTAGTCGTAAAAGGCTTTGTAGGAGCGGTATCAACTACTCTCACTGAAGGAACACATTATACTCAGTCATATACACCCGGAAATCGAACACTTCTTGTCACACTAATTCCTGATAAATTGAACAACGGAACTGTAAACTTTGATAAAGTTGAAATCAGTTTCTTTGCAGATATTAATGAGACAGCAGTAATGGGAGTTGGGATCAAGAATGAAGCTAGAGTAGACTTCAACAATGGATATACTCCTGGACATGATACAGACGATGCATATGCATTCACAGGCGGAATCCGATTTATGAAGAAGAGTACTCAGGAACCAAACGGAATAGATGGAGCTCAGTTTATCATCCTAAATGATGCAGAAACACATTATCTGACAAAGGTTGCCAACGAGTTTGTCTGGGTTGTACTACCGGTAAATCCAGATTATACAAATCTGCCAGGTGCGATAGAACTGACTTCGGGTGCAAATGGGTTATTTGAAATTCAAGGTCTAGCATATGGAGACTACAAGCTGCTTGAAATTGTCGCTCCAATGTATGATGGTGAAGACCGTCCATACAATCTTGAGGATGATCCATGGACATTTACGATCACTAAATTGTCTTACTATTCAAATCCAGAAGGTCTGGAATATGCGAACCCATATCATATCAACAACATTTTAGGACCAAAGATTCCACAGACAGGTGGTATCGGTACAGTTCTATTCACAGTCATCGGTGGAGGACTGATGGGTTCAGCTCTCATGCTGAACAGAAAGAGAAGTAAAGCATAATTATAAAGGGTTGTCAGGCGAATGCTCTGCATTCGCCTCTTCCATATAACCTCCATTTCTCTGGAAGCTATATGGAAGAGCTAAGAACATTTGAAATTAAAGGAGATGATCGTGTGCACAAAGTCAGAAAAGAATCTAGTAGAAATTGGGTGCAGAAGCTTGTCTTAGCTATAGTGTTCTTAATCGGATTATCGATTTTCCTCTATCCTACTGTTATGGATTTTATCAGTTCACAAAAACAGGAAAAGGCAATTCAAGAATATAGTGAATATCTAAAGGATCTGGAGTCTCAAGAAATTGCTAGACTCAAAAGAGAAGCACTAGATTATAATGAAAAGCTTATGAGGGGAGCGACGATTACAGATCCGTTTGCAGAAAACAGGCCTCAGGAAGCAGGGGTAAGCTATATGGATATGCTGAATATCGGTGAGGTCATGGCATATCTCGAAATACCGGAAATTGATGTATATCTTCCTATCTACCATGGTACAAGCGATGATGTCTTGAATAACGGACTTGGTCATATTGAACAGACGTCTCTTCCTATAGGAGGAGCTGGAACCAATTCAGTTCTGACAGGACACCGGGGACTACCCCAGGCCAAGATGTTTAGAAATCTCGATGAGGTAGAGGTAGGGGATGTATTCTATGTACACAGCCTTAACGAAGTAATGGCCTACAAGGTATTTGAAACAGTGATTGTACCACCTTATGATATTGAAAAACTGAGAATCGATGATGAAAAGGATGTGGTTACACTTATAACCTGTGATCCGTACATGATTAACACCAACAGACTTCTTGTCAGAGGAGAGCGGACAGAATATATACCGCCAGCTGAGTATGCTGAGGGTGAGATAGGGGAAGAACCTGAACCAGATCAAGCTATAGAAAATCCTTCAAGCGAAGGGGATGTTTTAACCGGAAACGATCTGAATCCTTTCCTTATCGGAGGAATAATCGTAATCACACTGGGAATCATCATCGGAGTCTATTTCTTCAGAAAGAGAAGAGGAAAGAAGGTGATGGACAGTGAGACTTAAGAGGATTTCCTATATCATATTTCTTATCGGTCTGAGCATATTTATGTATCCTCATGTACATATGCTACTGTTTGAAGCTCAGAATCAGAGTGCTTTTAATGAGTATGAAAATGTTGTGCAGCACATGAGCGATGATGAAATCAGTAAATATATCGAAGAATTTCAGAATTACAATGAATATGTGGCAAACGGGGTTACAGAACCAGAGTATGACGATCCGTTCATCGCGGAGGTGACTCAGAGAAAAATCGAAGGGACAAAAGAAGTGGTCAGAAAAGTGGCAACATCAAATGGCGCTTTCGGTTATCTGGAAGTCCCGAAAATAAAGCAGACACTTCCTATCTATTTAGGAGCTTCCATGAGCAATCTAGCCAAAGGCGTTGCGCAGATCGAGGATACTTCACTTCCCATAGGTGGTATGGGAACCAATTCTGTTATCGCAGGGCACAGAGGGTACTCCAAAGGTTATCCAATTTTCAAGTACCTTGATAAGCTTGCGATTGGTGACAGGTTTTATATCCATGCCTACAACATGACTCTGACCTATGAAGTTATAAGAATTGAAGTGATTCTTCCCAATCAGACGGAGAAACTGAAGATTGATCCAGAAAAGGATATGGTAACCCTTCTGACGTGTACACCATATCAGGTAAGTACACACAGGCTCCTTGTTTATGGGTTGCGCGTTAACGGGATAAGCGAGATTAAAGGAAGTACTGATAAAGGTGTTCTATCTTTATCCAGCTCAAGGGAAAGTGCTGAGAGCATAGATGTCAGAAATGCAAGATACATAAGCTATGCCATCGTTGGAGTAGGTTCCGTGCTTTGGGTTACGGTTCTCATCCTTTTTATAAGGACCTTCAGAAAAGAACCAAGGCGCAGCTGATTCCATTCGGATAGAAAAGCAAAAGGACTGTCTTATCAAAGTTAATGATAAGACAGTCCTTCTGTTATCTCTGCTTATTAGATCCAGAGTGCGATGAGTCCGGCTACAACCGCTATAGCCATTGCACCTGCACCGAGGCTTATATACTGCTGAGGCTTCTGATATTCCATCAGGTTACGCTTTTTCTTGGGCACGGACTTCATTTTGAAGAGCGAGAAAAAGCTGAGTACAGAAAGTCCGAATGAACTGGCTGCAACAATCCAGAGCAGTGCGCGTAATATTTCTCTTAATTCCATTTATAGTACCTCTTTTTGTTACATACATATCATGATGCATGATTATTTTACATTAGATAGTATAGCATGATTTAGAGGAGAATACTAAATCAGTCTGAGAGAAAATCACAGGTGATTGAGGAAGGTTTGATACTCCAGAACGAATTTTTCGGGTTCCTCGATCTGCGGGCTGTGACCGGATTTTTCAAAGATGATCTCCTTGAACTGACCTCCATTGTCCCGATACTTCTCAAATACGTGTCTTGTCTGGGATACCATGGGCTGCGGAGGATAAACCTCTTCACCAGGCCATCCAGGAATGACACCGAGTTTGCCTAGAAGGCCGATGTCGCTGTAGGAGGTGTCGGATACGATTTTGTCTTCGATGCCTCTAAACCAGATGACTGGAGGTTTAGGATCAATATCTGCGATTCTCTCGAGATTGACATATTTCGGACTCATGGTGTTACCGACACCTGTGGTGCCAGGTCCAAGGAAAGGCCATTCTTTAACCGGAACAGAGCTGCCAGGATAAAACTCATCACCCAGTTCCATGAGGAACATGGATTTTACGAAAAGATCCTGCATTTCTTCTGAAATTTCGAAGTCAGGTGCGAAAAGTCCCTTAAGCACATTAGGTGCTGAAGTGCTGTCTCTCAGATCCACATTCTTGCTTCTCAGACTTTCCACAAATGCTTTATTGATCATACCTCCACCGGTTCCCGCATGGGAAACATGGTTGATTTTTCCGTCGATGCCATGGGTCCCGGAGAATCCGTAAGGGGAGAGGGGGTTGATCAGCCCAAGTGTCCTTACATCGGAAGGGTAATCGATGGTATACTGCATGGCGACTCCACCGCCCATGGACCAGCCGATGATATGCGGATTTTCAATCTCAAGTTCCTTCACGAAGCTTCTGATGTCCTCCGACCAGGTCCTCATTCCTTCAGTGGAATCGATGGGGAGTCTTTCCGTATATCCATAACCTCTAAGATCAGGTGCAAATACATGGAATCTTCCGATCAGAGCCTCAATGGTAGGGAGGTAGAAGAGGTTTGATGAAGTATTTCCATGGATGAGTATAAGGGGTTCATTCTGAGGGTCTCCTGCTTCGATATACGATACCACTAGACGTGAAGTTTTTATTTCCTTCTTTTCATAATCATTAAACACGAACATCCATCCTTTCAAAAATCTGATTTATGGTCATTCTAGCCCATTAGGCGGGAACTGTAAACACCCGCCAGACCATGTTTCAAGAATATTCTTTTTTTATAGGGAAGGGAAGACAGTTCCCTGTCTTCCCCTAACATAACTATGATCGTTCTCTGTAACTTCTGATTTCCTGTGTCAGAAGGGGAAGAATTTCTAAGGCATCTCCTACAAGTCCGATATTTGCAGCGCCGAATATCGGCGCATCAGGGTCTTTGTTGATGGCTATGATGTAGTCGGATTTTTCCATACCGGCCAGATGCTGAACGGCACCTGATATTCCACATGCGATGTATACCTTTGGCTTGACCGTTTTGCCGGTCTGACCGACCTGATATTCCTTATCAATTCTGCCTTCATCCACTGCGGCTCTAGAGCCACCGACTTCAGCCCCGATCATATCCGCACACTCCTGCAGAACATCAAAGCGGTTGCCCACGCCTCTTCCGCCTGAGATGATGATCTCCGCTTTTGCAATATCCACTGCCATATGATCTTTGGGAAGAACCTTCAGGATTTTGACGAAGTCCATGATGTTTTCCGGATGGACTTCTCTTTTTTCGATAACGAATTTATTCGTTTCGTCCAGAGGAAGCTTATCCATGACACCTGGTCTTATGGTGGTCATCTGAGGTCTTTTGGTTTCGTTTATAATGGTCCCGAAAAGATTTCCTCCGAAAGCGGGTCTTGTCACATAAAGCAGAGAAGACAGCTGATTTTCAGGATCGAATTCCAGTTTTGTAGCATCTGCGGTCAGTCCTGTATCACATCTTGCTGCAAGCCTTGGTGCAAGATCTCTTCCAAGTACGGTTGCCGGGAAAAGAAAGATGTCCGGTTTATCCTGATGGATGAGTTCATTAAGCAGAGTGGTGTAGATTTCGGTGCTGTAGGTCTTCAGAGACTCATGATGAAGATTGATGATCTTATCTGCTCCACGATAGCCCAGTTCATTCAGCATTTCGTTTGAAGGTGCACCAAGGATGACTGCAATCACGCAGTAGCCGAGGCACGGACGATCTTCCTTCAGTCTTTTCGCTTCGCCGAGAAGTTCAAGACTGGCATCCTTAAGCCTGTCATCCTGATACTCGATGAAGACATAAAGGTCTTTATATTCTTTGATATTCATTCTGATTCTCCTCCTACTTTCCGATGTACTGGTTGTCCATGAGTGTTTCAAAGATTTTTCGTGCGGACTCCCTAGGGTCTAAAGTCAGGATGTCCGAGTTCTTGTGCACTTCTTTCGTGTAGGTCTTCTTCACTTTTGTAGGTGAACCTTTAAGACCTATTGTCAGAGGATCAAGATTAAGATCTTCGTAGGTCACTACACGGATGTTCTGATCAAACGCCTGCATGATTTTACCGACATTCATGTAACGAGGCCTGGCAATGGTGCTGAGCGTTGTGATCAGGCAGGGCATGGAGGAAGAAATGATTTCATAGGAGTTCTCCAGTGCTTTTCTCACAATGATCTTCTCTTTGTCGATCTCAAGAATCTCATCCACATAGGTGATCTGAGGAAGATGAAGCTTCTCTGCCGTCTGTGGACCTACCTGAGCGGTATCGCCGTCGATAGCCTGTCTGCCTGCAATGATGAGATCATAGTCGATGGTGCCGAGCACGGCCCCTAAGGTGTTTGAAGTAGCCCAGGTATCCGCTCCGCTGAATTTTCCGTCGCTCACAAGAATGCATTCATCCGCACCCATGGCATAGAGCTCTCTAAGCATACCTTCAGCCTGTGGAGGTCCCATGGTGACGCAGATGACATGCGCACCTTTTTCGTCCTTGATCTTAAGAGCGGCTTCAAAGCCTGCCAGATCGTCGGGGTTTGTGATGGTGGGTACGCCGGTCCTTATGAGTGTTCCCTTGTCCTTGTCGATCTTCATCTCAGTGGTATCTGGTACCTGTTTTAAAAGTACAACAATATTCATGTGATTCCCTCTCTCCTTTACTTCAGAAGTGATGCAGCGATGACCATCTTCTGCACTTCAGATGTGCCTTCATAGATTTCGGTGATCTTTGCATCCCGATACATCCTCTCCAGAGGATATTCTCTTGTATAACCGTAGCCGCCCAGCATCTGCATGGAAGTTCTTGTGCTTTCCATGGCGATATCCGAGGTATAGAGCTTGGCCATTGCCGCTTCTGTGGAGTAGGAAAGACCTTTGTCCTTAAGGATCGCCGCACGGTAGGTCAGAAGTCTTGCCGCATCGATCTTTGTCTGGAGCACTGCGAGACTGAACTGAGTGTTCTGAAAAGCGGAGAGGGGTTTTCCGAACTGTTTTCTTTCTTTTGTGTATTTGATCGCTTCATCCAGAGCACCCTGGGCAATACCCAGCGCCTGAGCAGCAATTCCGATTCTTCCTCCATCCAGGGTGTTCATGGCGATTTTGAAGCCTTTACCTTCCTGTCCGAGAAGATTCTCCTCTGGAAGAATAACGTCCTTGAAGATGAGCTCGGTGGTGGAACTGCCTTTAATGCCGAGCTTATGTTCAGTTTTGCCTATGGTGAAACCTTCCGTACCTTTTTCCAGAATGAATGCCGATATTCCTCGGGTACCTTTTGTTTTATCTGTCATGGCAAAGATGATGAAGGTATCCGCATATCCCCCGTTTGTGATGAAGATCTTCGAACCGTTTATCCTGTAATTATTGTTCTCCTTAACAGCCACTGTCTGCTGCATGGCTGAATCAGAGCCTGCATTGGGTTCTGTCAGTCCAAAGGCACCGAGTTTTTCACCTTTCGCCAGTGGAACAAGATATTTTCTTTTCTGCTCCTCGGTTCCGAAAGAAAGAAGCGGTGCACAGGCGAGGGATGTATGAGCAGAAAGGATGACGCCTGTGGTTGCGCAGTACTTTGAAAGCTCTTCCACAGCCATGGTATAAGTGAGGTTGTCTCCGCCTGCACCACCATACTCTGCAGGGACAGGGATACCCATCATGCCGATGGAGGTCATCTTTCTTACTGTTTCTTCAGGGAATCTTTCCTCTTCATCGATTTCTGCAGCTAGGGGTTTAACTTCGTTCAGCGCGAATTCTCTGAACAGCTTCTGAGCAAGTGCCTGTTTTCTATTCAAATCAAAATCCATTTTTTTCCTCCTACTTAGGTGGCATTACCGTTGCCAATCCCTTGACGACGATCTCACCCTGTTCGTTATAAGCTACTGTTTCCAGCCTGATGATGTTCTTCTCTTCATTGATCTCTGTAACTGTGGCTACAGCTTTGATTGTATTCTGAACACGAACAGGTTTTGTGAATTTCAGTTCCTGTCCCAGATATATGGTTCCAGGTCCAGGTAGAAGGGTTCCTAGGATGGTTGAGAAATAGGATGCTGTCAGCATGCCATGAACGATTCTGCCTTTGAACATGGTCTCCTTAGCATAGGATTCGTTGAAATGTGCGGGATTCAGATCGCCTGAAACGCCGCCGAACATGACTACATCAGCTTCGGTGACCGTTCTTTCATAGCTTTCACTGTCTCCGATTCTGATTTCCTTGATGGTTTTTCCTTTCATAAGTACCTCCAATATGATAAATGATTAACAGAAAAAATGAATGTAATTGTTTAACATGATGAACCCTTCATGTTTATCTTAATTATAAACCCAGAAATCGAAAAAACAATAGGCAGGGAGAAAATAATGTTATTTTTTTAACATTAAGCTGATTTGAACAGATAACCACTTGTTTACACGGCTCATTATGAAGTGCCGCTCTTTATATTATAGACCAGAGATATGGTTATGCCTATCTAAGTGTATCATTTCAAGGTATCATTTAATCCTTAAGAAAAAAGTTAAAGGTTTATCACAGTAATCTTCCTGATATGATCACCCCGAAAAAAGTGTTCGTTATAAAAATCGAGCAATTGATTTGTTTTTGACAGATTGAACCGGAATATGAGAGGATTATGTTTATGAGTCAAAAGCAGATGTAGGTGATAGAGCTTGACTATTCAAGGGTTCTCATCATAAACTATATGAACTCTGGTAATCAGAATATGGTATTTTGAGGTGAAAGTTTTAACAATAGGGTCTCTGACGATTGTGGTAACCTTTTCATGAATTTACAAAAAAATCATCAAACTGTTTAAAATATGAGTGGGTATTCATGAAAATAGTATAAATATGGCGTAATAATATTCAAACTTTGAATTTTGCAGGTTGATTGTTAAATTGATTGACTTTGCAAACCTTATCATTTACTCTAAACATGAGGACTGATTCATATTTCATATAGCCAATTTTGACTTCTTGCAGAGTGTAAAATCTGCAGTCAAATCTGACTATAGGAGATTGTAATCAAATTTAAAAATACGGAGGGTACAAAATGAGATTACAAGGCAAGGTAGCGGTAATTACAGGTGGAGCAAGAGGACTTGGTCAGGCCATGGCGGAACTTTTTGCAAGCGAAGGCGCAAAGGTCATTGCTGCAGATATGGGCGATATGGCATACGAGAACCCAGGAGTGGAAGGGTATAAACTGAATGTAGCCGATGGCGAGGCCTGCAAGGCATTTGCTGACTATGTAACAGAAAAATACGGTAAAATCGACATACTCGTGAACAATGCAGGAATTACAAGAGATGCGCTGACAAGAAAGATGACAGACGAGATGTGGGATCTGGTCATCGATGTCAATCTTAAGGGTGTATTCAACCTGACAAGACATATCGGACCTCAGATGCAGACAAACGGCAAGGGATCCATCATCAACATCTCATCCGTCGTCGGAGAGTTCGGAAACATCGGTCAGGCAAACTATGCTGCAACAAAAGCGGGTGTCATCGGAATGACCAAGACATGGGCTAAGGAGTTTGCCATGAAGGGTGCTCAGGTCAGAGTCAATGCGATTTCACCAGGCTATACCATGACCGATATCCTGAAGACTGTGCCACAGGATCTTCTGGACAAATTTGCAGCTCAGACCATGCTTGGAAGACTTGCTCAGCCTGAGGAAATTGCTAAAGCGGCACTGTTCCTGGCATCAGATGATGCATCATATATCACCGGTCACAACCTATCCGTTAACGGAGGAATGAGACTGTAAGGAGGATTATCATGACTAACGTTGGAATTGTCGGGACAGGCATATATATTCCCGAAACCTATATAACGGGGAAAGAAATAGCCGGGAAGACCAATGGCGTCTGGTCAGAAGAAGCTGTTGTCGCGAAGCTCGGAATCCGCAGAAAGCCGATTCCAGGCGAAATAGACGGCACTCAGGAAATGGGTGCACTGGCAGCTCTGGACGCATTGAAGAACACTGGAATCGATCCTCTCGAGATCGATGTCATCCTGTGTGTGGGTGAGGAATGGAAAGAATATCCCCTGACCACATCGGCACTCTATATTCAGGATAGAATCGGTGCATTGAACGCATGGGGAATAGATCTTGCCAACAGATGCTGCACAACAGTATCGACCATGAAGATTGCAAAGGATATGCTGATGAATGATGAGAGCATCAATACGATACTCATTGCCGGCGGATACCGGAACGGTGATTTCGTGGACTATTCGGACAAGAACATGTCTATGATGTTCAATCTGGGTGCAGGAGCCGGGGCAATCATTTTAAAGAAAAACTACGGCAGAAACCTTCTGCTTGGTTCCCACATCATCGCAGACGGATCTCTTGCAAGAACCGCAGGTGTGGAAATTGGGGGAACCTGCAATCCGATTACGGAGGAGAACCGGGATGAAGCCTATAAGAGCCTGAGGCTCATGGATCCTGTCAAGATGAAGACAAGGCTGAACGAAGTGTCTATGCCGAACTGGTACAAGTGCATCGATGAAGCCCTCAGAAAATCGGATCTTGAAAGAAACGATATCGATTATCTTGCCCTGCTTCACATGAAGCGTTCAGGACACATCGCCATGCTGAATGAACTCGGGATGACAGAAGACCAGTCAATCTATCTTGAAGACTACGGTCACATCGGCCAGGTCGACCAGATTCTTTCTCTTCATCTTGCACTGGAAGAAGGCAAGGTGAAAGAAGGAAGTATCGTTTCCATGGTTGCAGCAGGCATAGGTTATGTCTGGGCGGCAAATGTTATCAAATGGGGTGAAGTATAATTGAGTACCTTCATACAGATCATCTTAAGAAGTCTTGAGACAGGAAGTATCTATGCCCTGGCGGCCTTAGGTATCATCATCATCTACAGAACTTCCTACACCACGAACTTTGCTCAGGGTGTAATGGCGATGTTCAATACCTTTGTGGTGACCTTTCTGTTCAATAAGTTCGGATTACCTCTCTGGCTTGCAGTCATCGGCGGTATCATCAGTGCCATTTTTACCGGTTTTCTCATTGATGTGCTCGTGCTGAGACATACGAAAAATGTTTCTCCGGTCGCAAAACAGATCATCACCCTGGGTCTCATCATGATTGTTCTTGGAATCGCTCCGATTTTCTTCGGTGTGGATCCTTTAAGACTGCCAAGACTCATCGAGTCCGGTGATGTGGGTATACTGGGTGCTTCCATTTCCTATAACGGTCTGTTCAATATCGCTCTGGGTCTTGCAATAATGATGCTGATGTTCTATATCCTCCAGAAAACAAAATGGGGTCTGGCCATCAGAACAACCGCCTCAAACGAATATGTCGCAAGGCTCATGGGGGTTCCCACAAAGAACGTGACTATGGCTGCATGGGGCGTTGCCGGTGTACTGGGTGTCATCGCGGGAGTCATGACGGCTCCAATGACCTCGGTAACCCTAAATCTGATGGACGAAGTACAGATCACGGCTCTTGTTGCCTGTGTACTGGGCGGATTCCAGACCTTCCATGGACCGGTCATCGGTGCCTACATCATGGGTATCGTAAGAAACCTTTTATTATTCTATGTTTCCTCCATCTGGGGTGGACAGATTCTATACATTCTTATCCTGATATTCATAGTGTTCAGACCTTATGGATTAATCGGTAAGAAGATTGTGAAGAAGGTGTAAGATGAAGACTTTGACGAACAAGAATATCTTTCAGAAATATCCCTTTGTCGGATTTATCCTTTTCGGATTACTCCTTGCTTCCATACCCACATTAGCTGAGATGGGTATCATGAAGAACGGTTATGTCACAACCATCGGGGGTGCACTGATCTACGCCATAGCAGCTCTTGGACTGAATGTCCTTCTGGGATGGTCCGGGCTGATTTCCCTGGGTACTGCAGGATTTATGGGACTTGCTTCTTATATCTCTGCGTATCTTACAGTGGATATGGAGCTTCCCTTTGAAGTGGCCTTCTTTATGGCAGTACTTATTCCAACACTCCTGGGTATCCTGGTCGGACTGGTATCTCTGAAGATCGAAGGTCTTTACCTTGCCATTGCGACTCTTGCGGTCTCAGAAGTGCTCCGAAAGACATTCGAGGAACTGGGACAGTTCACCGGAGGCTTCAGCGGAAAATCGGCTCAGTACCCTACACTTCTTGGAATATGGGTGCTGGACCGAACTACAATGTATTATTTCATTATATTTATACTGGTAATCATTATGATTCTGACATCCAATATGATGAACGGAAGGCTCGGCCGTGCACTCAATGCCATGAGAGGAAGCGAAGCTGCAGCTCAGGCAATGGGCGTGAATCTTCTTTCCCACAGGCTGATCGCCTTTGCACTGGCTACAATCTTCGCAAGTGTTGCAGGGGTACTCTACGTACATTTTGTCAAATTCTCCTATCCCTCAACATGGGTACTGAAAATGTCACTGGATTTTCTTGCCATCATCATCATCGGTGGACTAAGATCCATCTACGGAACAGTTCTTGGCGCATTCATCGTATATGCGGTTCCGGATCTCTTCCTTAAACAGATTCCCTATTTCGAAGATCTGTCCTATGTCCTAAACGGTCTATTGATCATTGTAGTCATCATATTCTATCCGAATGGACTGATCAGCATCGGTTACGATATCAGAAGATTCTTCAGGAAGCTTAAAAGAGGAGGGACTAAAGCATGAGCAACATGGAAAATCTCGTACTGAAAGTGGATGGACTATCCATCGCATTCGGCGGACTCAAAGCTGTAGACGATCTTTCCTTCGATATCAGAGACCAGGAAATCTATGGGCTCATCGGCCCGAATGGTGCAGGAAAAACCACAGTATTCAACTGCATCACTCAGTTCTATAAGCCGAACAGCGGCACACTGATGTTCAAGGGGCATGGCGATCAGGTGACAGACCTGACGACAAAGCCTGTACATGACATCATAAAACTGGGTCTTGTACGGACATTTCAGAATGTAGAGCTCATACGAGAGCTCAGCATCATAGACAACGTGCTCATCGGCGGACATATCGACTTTGAAGCCAATACTCTTTCCCAGGCGCTCAGACTGCCCAAAGCAAGGCGTGAAGAAAAGAAATACCGCGCTGAAGCAGAAAAGATTCTTCAGAATCTGGGTATCCTTGATCGAAAGGATATGCTCGTAGGCGGACAGCCTTACGGAATCCTGAAGAAAGTGGAACTTGCCAGAACACTCATGGCAAGACCAAAGCTCATCATTCTTGATGAACCCGCTGCCGGACTTAATGACAGTGAAACCCTGGAGCTGGCAAAAATGATCAGGAGAATCAGGGATGAATATGGCTGTGCAATCCTTCTTGTGGAACATGATATGAGACTGGTCATGGATATCTGCGACAGAATCTGTGCCATAAACTTCGGTAAACTTCTGACCATAGGAACACCTAAGGAAATACAGCAGAATGAAGCTGTCCAGGCAGCTTATCTAGGAGTTGATTAGTATGAGTGAAAAGAGAACTGCACTGGAAATAAAAGGTCTCAAAGTCAGTTACGGCGCAATTCAGGCACTTAAAGGGATCGATCTTACCGTCTATGAAGGAGATGTCGTGGCCATCCTTGGCGCCAACGGAGCAGGGAAGACCACAACGCTGAAGAAAATCAGCGGAATCATCGAGAGCTTTGAAGGGTCCATAAAACTCTACGGAGAGGAGATTTCAAAGCTTGAACCTGAGAAGATCGCAAGACTCGGTATATCCATGTCTCCTGAAGGAAGAGCGGTATTTCGGGATCTGACTGTAGAGGAGAACCTTAAGGCTGGTGCATTCACCCTGAAAAGCAGAGACCAGATTGCAAAGAATTTCGAAAGAGTTTATGGATACTTTCCGGTTCTAAAGGAAAGAAAGAATCAGGTTTCCTCAACCCTTTCAGGCGGAGAGCAGCAGATGCTCGCCATAGGACGTGCCCTCATGGGCAGCCCGAAGGTGCTTCTTCTGGATGAACCTTCCCTGGGTCTTGCTCCTCTTATCGTCCAGGACATCATGAAGATCGTCAAGGAAATCAAGGAAGAGGGTACAACGGTTGTCATCGTTGAGCAGAATGCAGCCCAGACCTTAAAAATCGCCGATTACGGATACGTCATAGAGCTGGGGAAAGTCAGTACCCACGGAAAGGCCGATGTCCTGGCGAATGATCCCAAGCTTGTCGAGGCATACCTCGGAAAGCACTAGCATTTATATTTAATGTACGTTCTGTACTTAAATAAAGGAAAAGCAACATACCTGCCCTACCAGACCCTATCATTATTTTGAAAATGACAATGGGAATCATTGTTAATTTTAAGGAGGAAATACAAAATGAAAAAGATCATTTCTATGCTTGCATCCCTTGCACTTGTTGCATCTCTTGCAGCCTGCGGCGAAAAGACAGAAACTCCAGCTGAGACTCCAGGAGAAACTCCAGCTGAAACACCGGCAGAAACTCCAGAAGAAGACGAGGAGCCTGCTCAGGGTGTCACAGATACAACAATCAAAGTAGGTAACTCAGCTGCAACTTCAGGGGCTTATGCTCCAGTAGGTGTTCCATTCAATGCCGGTATCGAAGCTTACTTCAAGATGATCAACGATGCAGGCGGAGTAGATGGAAGAAAGATCGAGTTCGTGCACATGGATGACGAATTTGACCCGGTCAAAGGTAAAGCCGCTCTTTCCACACTTGTTGAAGATGAAGAAATCTTCGCTCTTGTCGGACACTTCGGCACACCAGTAGTTGGTGCGACAATTGAAGATGTCAAGGAATACGGCATTCCAGCGGTTTATTTCGCAACAGGTATCGGTCAGCTTTATAATGACAAAGCTGAAGGCAAAGACAGAGGAATTTTCCCTGTACAGCCGATCTACAAAACTGAAGGTCAGATCATGGTAGCTAGAGCTGTCGGTGACTTTGAAGCAAAGAAGATCGGTGTCATCTATACTAATGATGATGCTGGTAAGGACCTTTTCGCAGGTGTTGAAGCCAAGGCAAAAGAACTGGGTATCGAAGTTGTCGCTGAGCAGGTTGCTGCCGGTGCTACTGACGTATCTTCCGCTGTTACATCCATCAAAAATGCTGAAGTTGACTTCATCATCGGTGCTGCAATTCAGGCGACAATTCCAACAATCGTCAAGGAACTTGCTGCACAGAACGTAAACAAAGATGTCATCACAACTTATGTCAACGTATCCCCGGTTATTTCAGAAGCGGTCATCAATGAAATCAAGGGCAAGTTCGATGTATACGGACTTGGATGGGTTGATCTTGTTGAAAATGCAGATGCACTTAAAGAATTCGGCGAGTGGGCACCTGACTATGCAACAAACGTATATGCAATGACAGGATGGATCGCTGGACACTTCTTCGTTGAAGGTCTGAAGAGAGTTGAAGGAACAGTTACATGGGACAAGTACATGGACGCTCTTGAAAGCGAACCGATCAAGAACCCATTTGGCGGAATCATCGACTATGCCGGCGGACTTAGAGCAGGTACACAGGAAATGAACCTTGCAAAGGTCGGCGAAGTTGAAGGCGCACCAGGCTGGGAACCGGTTGACGGATTACAGTCAATGGATTCACTTCTAGGAAACTAGAGAGAAATTGAATATTGACCGATATGGACCGTGGGACACATAAAATCTCTCTGATCCCTGTTCCCTCAGTATGATTAGATATAGGAAACCCGCCGGTAGTTTCGGTGGAATAATGTGTCCTGATGTGAGATATTGGTCTAAGGTAAGGGCAGGCTGATACCTGCCCTTATTTTTATAAATGATATATGGTAAACAGGAGGAGTAAAAATGTCATACAAAGATAAAGTGATCACCCTTGAACAGGCTCTTGATATGATCAGATCCGACATGAATGTCGTGACAGGTCTTGGTGCAGGAGAAGCTCAGCTGATCATGAACAATATCCATACTATTGCCGAACGCGTGAAAAACGTGACCATAACAAACTGTCTGTCCATGTCAAATGGTGAATTTTTGAAAGAGGAATATATAGAGAACTTCAATATCGACGGATGGTTCTTCTCACCCCCTCTGAGAAAAGCTTTTAAGAATGGTAATATCTCTTTTATCCCCAATCATCTGCATCTGGCAGGATGGAAAAGACTTGATCATGTCAGACCCGATGTCTTTGTGGGGACAGCATCCATGCCGGATGAGCACGGATTCATCTCCCTATCCACGTCTAATACCTATGAATCCCAGATGATCGAAAAAGCTGATGTTGTTATTCTTGAGATCAACCCGAATTATCCAAGGACTTTCGGAGATGTGGAGATTCATTACTCCGATATCGACTATTTCATTGAAGCGGATTATGAGGTTCCATCACTTGTGAGCGTCGAGCCTAATGAGAAAGACATGAAGATCGGAAACTACATAGCCGATCTGATCCATGACGGAGATACCCTTCAGCTGGGGATCGGTGGAATCCCGAATGCTGTCGCACATGCGCTGAAGGGCAAGAAAGATCTGGGTATCCACACGGAGATGATGACTTCCGGGATGGTCGATCTTATCGAGTGCGGAGCGGTAACCGGCAAGAAAAAGAGTCTGCATAAGAACAAACATGTGGCTACATTTGCGCTAGGCAACAAGAAGCTGTATGATTTCATCGACAATAATCCATCGGTTATGATTCTGAACGGAAAATATGTCAATGATCCGGCCGTCATCGGACTCAATGACAACATGGTGTCCATCAATACCGCACTGGAAGTGGATCTTACAGGTCAGGTCTGCTCCGAATCCATCGGTCATATCCAGTTCTCCGGAACAGGCGGACAGGCAGATACGGCGGTTGGGGCACAGAATGCGAAGAACGGAAGAAGCTTCATTGCGCTTTACTCAACAGCTATGGTAAGAAACCCTGTAACTGGAGAAAAGGAAGAGAAATCGAAAATTGTACCGTTCCTTAAGCCTGGAGCCATTGTGACCCTCTCGAGAAATGATGTGGATATGGTGGTTACTGAATACGGTGTAGCACATCTCAGAGGAACAAATGTCAGAGAAAGAATATTGAGACTCATCGAGATTGCACATCCTGACTTCAGGCAGCAGATTATGAATGAAGCCCATGAACTTGGACTCATCTACAACAAATAGGAGGAGCTATGCCGAATTTCAGTTTTAACGGAAAGAAAGTCTATTACGAAACCCATGGCGAAGGCAAGCCTCTTATGCTTTTAAACGGCATCATGATGTCCACGAAGAGCTGGACAATCTTTAAAGATGCCTTCAGTCATCAGAACAGGCTGATCCTCTTGGATTTTCTGGATCAGGGTCAGTCTGAAAAGATGTCGGAGCCGTATACTCAGGACCTTCAGGTGGAAGTGGTGAAAGCGCTTATAGATGAGCTGGGCTATGACCGGGTGAATATTCTGGGCATTTCCTATGGTGGCGAAGTGGCACTCAATTTCATCACGAAATATGAGGAAATGGTGGATCGCCTTGTGCTTTTCAACACCACATACAGAACAAGCCCATGGCTGAAGGATATAGGCGATGCGTGGAATCTCAGCCGGGATAATGCCATGGACTATTATCTGACGACGATCCCTGTCATCTATTCTCCGAAATTCTACAATGAAAACAGAAAATGGATGGAAGACAGAAAGAAGCTGCTTACAGACACGGTGTTCAGCAACAAGGATTTTATGGATTCCATGGTCAGGCTGACCATCAGTGCGGAAACCCATGATGTCACCGAAGCGCTGAAGGGGATAAAAACAAGGACTCTTATCGTCAGCAGCGAAAATGATTTCATTACACCCAAGGAAGAACAGGGAGCGCTTCACAGGCTGCTCGTAAATTCCGACTATGTCATGATTCCGGAAACAGGCCACGGCTCCATGTATGAGCAGCCTGCACTATTTACAGCGCTGACCCTTGGGTATGTGAATGCTTCGGATCTTACCATGAGCGTACTGTAATTCCAGAATCTTAAGGTGTTTCATATTGGGCGCTAATATGATAAAATCGAAATGATATAAATTGGAGACCAGTCGATTTAAGATACATTAGGGAAAGACTGGCAGTTAGGAGATACATTGGAAGAGTTTGTAAATTTACCGAAAACCAAAAGAGGACAAAAAACGTTAGACAATATCGTCAGGTCCGCGGAAGAACTGTTCTTTGAGAAAGGGTACCATGCGACTTCCATCATTGATATCACCAATGAAGCGAATATTGCACTTGGCACATTCTATATCTATTTCAAAGACAAATACAGCCTGTACAAGTATCTGCTTTTAAGCTACAGCCATTCGATCAGAAAAGCCATCGCGCTGGATATCAAGCCAGGTCATACAAGATTCGAAGCGGAAAAAATCGGTCTTAAAGCGTTTCTTCAGTACATTCGGGATAACAAACATGTTTACAACATCATCTGGGAATCGCTCTACATCGATAAGACACTGTTTGTGGAATACTATGAGGATTTTGCGCAAAGATACACTCATGGTCTTGTGACCGCGCAGGAAAAGGGTGAGGTTGTTGATGTGGATCCGGTGATCCTCAGTTACCTGCTTATGGGTGTTTCCAACTTCATCGGTCTGAAATATGTGATGTTCGATGAAGAAAATGATGATGATTTTGAAGAAGTTGTGGATAAAGTCATGGACATCCTGAAATCGGGTATGTTCCTCAGTAAGAAATAAAATCCGCCTATCTGACAGGAATAAAAGCCAAACCGGGAAACTTGTTGTTTTCCAGGTTTGGCTTTTATCATTTTCAGGATCTTGTGTCTATGGGATCTATTTCATACGAGATATTTTCTTTGGGGATATGATAAGATGGACGCTTTTATTTCCGCACCATTTTTACTTCGAATAGAATGAGATGACCTTTGGGAAATCTGACTGATATACGGAAATTCATCTGTTCAATGATATCAGATACAGAATCATAAGATGCGCCGGATAAGCCAGGTAGAATCCGTATTTGAGCAGCTCGTTTTTTGGACCGGGCTTTCCGTTATAGTAGGAGATGAAGATTATACTGATGACTGAATACATCTGAAGGCCACCTGAGAGGAACAGATTCAACAGAGTGATGATTATGGCCATGACAATGTATTTCTTTGGCTCGGCAACCTTTCTCAGTCCAAAGATGGTGAGCATATAGAGAATTCCGAGGATTCCGTAATCACTTCTCAGAAACTCTGAAAAGAACATGGCAAAGATGAGACCCAGCATAGCCAGGACCGGTTTTTTTACAAAATAGACATCCAGCATATGGATGGCAATAAGACCTAAAAACAAAGTAAAGAAGATATTCTGGTGGCTGCTTTCGATTCTGCCTGAAAAGGCCAGATCAAACGGAACTTCCGAGATGAATGCAAAGATCAGAAGTCTTAAACTGTATTTACGGACATCTCTTGTATGGAAGTACCCTTCAACAAGAAGAAAGCAGAATATAGGGAAAGAGATTCTGCCGATAATTCTGAACCAGGGCTCAAAAGGAAAAAATATTGCACCCACATGATCGATGATCATGGTGACAAGCGCTATGAGTTTTAATAACATCGTATTCATCACAATCAGCCTCCTATCTTTGATTATAGTTAATCTTTAGAAGAAGTAGAAGAGCTTTCAGAAATAATAAAGCTCAGAAATCAAAGGGATTCTTTGGATTTCCGAGCTTCATTTTCTGAGCCTTTACTTTCTTTATTCTGAGGACTTCGGAAGCCAGGGGAAGAATTTCGGGGTTCTCCTTGCATAGGCTTTGAAGTCTTCTCTGTCTTTGTACTTTTTCTCAAGAAGGGGTACACCTGATACGTAGAGAAGAAGAAGAGTCATGATGATCGGGCTTATGATGAAGATCGCATCTCCGAAGTTTCCAAGTGATACAAGGAAGATTCCCCACCACATGGCGGATTCTCCAAAATAGTTCGGATGCCTTGTGTAAGCCCACAGACCTTCAGTCATCAGTTTACCTTTGTTTTCAGGCTTCGCCTTGAAGCTTTTTAGCTGGGCATCGCCGATGGTTTCAAAGAGGAAGCCGATGATCCAGAATGCGATACCCACATAGTTTATAAGGGTAAGGGTCTGAATCTCAGATGAATTTGTGCTGATGATGGGCAGCCCTACGATATAGGAAAGCACACCTTGAAGGAGAAAAACATTTGCGTATGCCTTCAGCAGCGGGAAAGAATCACCCCAGCGTTTTCTCATATTCACATAGCGGTAATCTTCAGGCTTGTTCCAGTTCCTTACCGTGATGTACAGGAACAGCCTCAGTGCCCACAAAGTGACCATAGCTGTAAGAATGAAGGAACGGATACCCGGTTCCTCCTGGATGATCAGGGTGTATACCGCAACGATGAGAAACGAGGGACCCCAGAAACTGTCTACGATGGAATTGTTCCTTAGGATCTGAGCTATGATGAAAATGATGGTGAAGAAAATTAGAAGAAGTAATGCACTTCCGATGTACGGGTTCATTCTGTTGCTCCTTTCTCGCACATGTAGGATACCGCGACTGCGCCGGCACCTGCACTCATGCCTACAATGGTGGAAATATTCATGATGTATTCCGGTTCAAAACCCAGAAGGGAGACACATCGCTCTTTAAGATCCGAACTTCTCTCCTCGTCATTGGCATGTACGATGGAATATCTGGTGATTTTTCTATCTTTCTGGTCTGATTTCATGATTTCTATGATTTTTGAGGTGTTGGATTTTTCGCTGAACGCTTTGGCGGCTATGGTGCCTTTTCCATCTGCATCAAGAGAGACTACGGGTTTAAGGTTTATGACAGCACCTGCCACACCTCCGACCTTACTGAGCCTTCCTGATTTCACCATGTATTTCAGAGTGTTGACGCTCACAAGGATTCTTGTCCTTTCTCGGAGTTCACTGATCTCCTCTACAATGCGCTCATAATCCATGCCTGTTTCTATGAGCTCTGCCGCTTTCATCACAAGAAGGCCTTCAGCTCCGGAGTTCTGCTTTGAGTCGATGACAAAGATCTTTTTGCCGGCAGACTGAAACTTCTCCGCTGCCCTGGCAAATACGCCATGGGTTCCGCTCTGGGCTTTTGCCACAGTGATGACGATGATCTCATCATAATGGGCGACGATGCTGCCAAGAAAGTTCTCGACGGTCTTCGGATTGGGCTGAGCGGATTTCGGATATTCTTCCACCTGATCAAGAAGAGGATAGAAGATTTCAGGAGTCATGGTGACCTTATCAAGATAGGTTGTACCGTCAAACACAAGGTTTAAAGGGAGCATATGGATCTGATGTTCATCAATGAATTCCTGAGGAAGATCTGCGATGGAATCTGTAACAAGAGCAATGGAATATTTTCTGTGATGAGCTGTTTCATTCTGACGGACCATATCATCAGCTTTCTGCTGGAGAATGGTTCCCTTGGTTTTCAGAAACTGAAAGACTTCGGAAGGTCTATTGGAGTGGATGTGGACTTTAACTTTTCCCTTGTTTCCGGCAACGATGAGCGAGTCACCAAAGGAAGAAAGGTCTTCTCTGATGTGGTCAAGATCCATATCGTTACCTGAGATCAGCGCTTCTGTGCAGTACCTTTCACTGATATCTGTGTGGTCATGAACAGGATACTCGCTGAACTCGATGTCCTCCTTACTTAGAGAACTGTCAGCTGCAAACAGACCGGTTTTCAGAAATCGTGTAAAGCCTTCGATGAAATAGACAAATCCCTTGGCACCGGAATCCACTACATGGGCATCTTCCAGAACCTTGAGTTTATTTGTTGTTTCTTTCAGAGAGATCATTGCATCCACCATGGATTTTGAAAGAAGGTCATGGAAATCTTTCGCGTGATCCTTATAACGGTTCACTGAGCTGGCCCATTCTCTGATTACGGTGATCATGGTGCCCTCAACAGGATTCGAGATGGCATGATAGGCGTGGGGTACTGCCGCATTGACCATATCTGCAAAGGACGGAATGGAAATCTGATGATCATCCTTGAGGCTCATGAAGATTCCGTTGATGTACTGAGCCACGATTATGCCTGAGTTTCCGCGGGCACCTGTAAGGGCGGCATCTGCTATGGAATTCATGGTCTCTTTAACCGTCAGTGCAATCTTCGATTCCTGTATGATGGAATTCATGGTATGGGAAAGATTGCTTCCGGTGTCTCCATCGGCTACAGGAAAGACATTGATGTCGTTGAGCACTTTATTGTGTCTCATGACCTCCTGGGCTCCGGATAAGAAAGAATAATACAGTTTTTCACTGTCCAGGTATAGTATGCTCATAAATTTACACTCCTTATTCTAGCGTATTTTGAACAGATTTGTTGCCACAAAATAGGTCAGTCCTGCTGTTGCAGCATTCAGGAATGTACCCCAGATGAGATCGATGATGGTGATATTCAGCGGCCAGTCTTTCAGGGTAGCAAGATTTGTCAGGTCATAGGTTCCATAGGCGATGAGTCCGAAGAACGCACCGACTGTAATGGCATACATGAGACTTTCTTTCTCGAGAGCCGGGCTGATGACAAAGAATACAAGTCCTGCGATGAACAGAAAATAGAAGATCAGTGCTGCAGGCCAGTTTACATTAGGTGCCATGAGGTGACCCAGGTATTCCTTGTACAGTTTCTTCGATATGACACCCAGCCAGACGATATCTACCAGAAAAAATATGACTAAAGTGATCAGGTACAGTTTTAAAAATTGCATGTCCTACTCCTCCTTGAGTTTTATTTTATGGTACTTATATTCATCTTAAAGTAAAGTTATATATAATAATTGAACAAATCGTTATATCTCACACTATTCTGTAATTTTATGGGAGATTAGCCCTCATCCCGGTAAATGACTGGTGATGTGCCGAAGAACAGTCTGGTCTTCATAGCTTCCTCCTCAAGAATTTTAAGTTCCAGAAGAAGAGTTTCATCCCCTGTGGGGTCTTCAGGAGTCTTGATTTCTTTAATCGGATTGTTTGTCCGTTTCAGCTGGTTGCTGTAGTTTTTCCACAGGCTGTTCCTGATCCTGTTTGCGCTCGAGGGAAGAGTCAGTATGGAAAGTATCCTGCTTTTGAATTCATCAAGAACATCTGAACTGGCATCTTCCTGTAAATCCGCCATTTCACGACCTAATATTCTTGCCAGAGGATTTCTGATCTCCTGGCAGAGGAACTTCAGCTTGTACCAGGCCTCATAGAGATCTTTGAGGCTCTCTATCTGCTGATGTAGAAGCCAGCTGTATGCCATGGCTCTTCTCTTTAGGTCCCAGAAGAGAATGGGGTCATCCATGATCTTCGGACTGACTGATACAGCACAATGATGCTGGATTCCTGACCCGATGATGAAAGGGGGAGCAGGAGATGCGGAAATATTTCTTTCATCGAGGACAAATTCTATTTCAGGATAGGTCTTCTTAAGTTCTGCTCTCTTTACGCTGGACCACAGGTCTTCTTCGAGGCCGATTGCGGTTTGATGTGAGATGATGATGTTTTCTTTGACCATGCTATCTGTTCTCCTTTTCAACCAGCAAATTCACTTTCTCCACATAGACTTTCATGGGAAACTTCCGCTCAAGGCCTTTGGCGTTCATGTAACGGACCACTCCGAAAACAGCTCTTTCCTTCCATGGTCGGTCATGCTTGCCGAAGCACCATGCGATGCCGGCAAACCCGTTCGGGTCTCTCCCGTCAAGACTGTATTTATTGTTGAGATATACAGCCCGGTCATAGGCTTCACCGGGTGTCTTTGTCCATTCTATGATTTTCTTTCCCCAGTACATCCTCATGTATCCGTTCATTTTGCCTGTATGAACCATTTCAAGCTGAGCGGAGTTCCAGTAGGGGTCATGGGTTTTACCTTTTTCCAGCTCTTCCTGAGTATAGAGAAAAGGTCGTTCATCTTCCTTATGCTTCTCAAGGGTTGTCCGTGCAAAGGAGGCAATGGACAGGTAGGTATCGTAGTTCTCGTTTCTTTCCACGAAGTTCATGGCAAGCTCCCTTCTTGTGATCAGCTCATCCAGAAACACTCTTCGGCTCTCGATGTGCCGATCAGGAAGAGAAAGATAGATTTCAAGGGGCGAGATCTGACCGAAATGAAGGTATGGAGAGAGATTCGAAACCTTCTCCTCTGAAGGATCGTTTTTCAGCGTCATATAATCTACCAGCCTGTTTTCGATGAATTCTTCAAGATGTTTTCTCGCTTCATTATACCCGCCCCTGAAATACTCGGGTACGGCAGGAACATCTCGCCTGATATCCAGTGCGCTGAGAATTTCTTCCAGATCCTCAAAGATCATCGGCGACCCTTCGAGCTTGAGATGAAGGGAAGAGCGTTTAGGGGTTCTCTTTTCCAGAGGAAGCGCATATTGAGGAAGAAGTCTTTCAATCTTTCGTCTTATGGTCGCCGCCGAATACTCCTCCTTCATGGAAGTCTCATCAGCAGGCACCATGACGTTCGATTCGACCTGAACCACCGGGCATTTCACTTTCAGAAGAAGCTCTTCTCTCCAGACTCTTTCTATTCTTAAATATCCTCTGTCGGTAACAAGAAGTGCTGCCGATTTTGAGAGAAGCGCTGCACCTTCAGAAGGGGATCCCTGATGGACGTAAAACCTGATTCCGTCTACTTCCAGCTCTTTTTTGACTTCCAGTAGTCCTTCGACCATGAACTGATAGTGCCTTAAAGAGGCCTCAGGAAAGTCATCGGTGAGCCCGAAGAAGACAACGAGCGGAAGATTTAACCTGTCTGCCTGATTAATGGCATAGGCAAGGGCATGGTTAAAGGATGTTCTCTGGGATGACTGCATCCAGTAAAGGACATATTCACCGTCATTTTCGGGAAGAGTGTTTTTATGCTGGATGCGTCTCTCAGGAATCATTTTTAAGCCTCCTTGTTTAAATATCCATTCCGATCTTGCCGTCTTTGATTTCAATGATTCTGTCGGCCTTTTCAGCGATTCTTCGATCATGGGTGATGACGACAAAAGTGGTCTTGAATTTTTCGTTGATGTCTCTGAGCAGATTGTAGATGGTTTCGGTGGTATCTGAATCCAGATTTCCTGTAGGCTCATCGGCAAGGATGATCTTCGGATTGTTCATAAGAGCTCTTGCGATGGCCGTTCTCTGCTGCTGACCACCGGACATGTTGGTGGCCAGATTGTTTTTGACCTTTTCAAGGCCGACAAGGTTCATCAGTTCATTAGCTCTGTCGATGGTTTCTTTGCTTACTCTCTCATCGATGATTCTATGAGGCATGAGGACATTTTCGAGGGCTGTGAATTCGGGCAGCAGGTAGTGGAACTGGAAGATGAAGCCCATGGTTCTGTTTCTCAGATCGGCCAGTTCGTTTTTCTTCATCTGATCGGTTCTTTTTCCGTCAATGAACACTTCACCGCTGGTGGGTTTATCCAGTGTGCCGACGATGTTAAGGAGCGTGCTTTTACCGCTACCTGACTGACCGATGATGGAATTGAAACTGCCTTCTTTGATGTCCAGATTAAGGTCGTAGAGAACCTGTGTCTTGACAGCGGTGCCGTATATTTTATTGATGTTTTTCAGTTCGATTATTGAATTATGCATTTCTGATCACCTCTATCGGATCTAGTTTTGAAGATTTTCTTGCGGGGATTAAGGCGGCTATTACTGATGCGATGACTGCTATAAGAGCAGATGCGCCTATGAATATCGGGTCGATGAACAGTGGAACCACTGGAGTTCCGTCAGGATTCAGCGCAAACTTTGTGAATACGAATGCCAGGGTGAGTCCGAGAATCACCCCAAGGATCGCACCTGCTACGCCAAGGAGAAGGCCCTGGAAAAGGAAGATGAGACTTGAGGTCTTATCCCTGATACCCATGGCTTTCAGGATACCGATCTGCTTGGATTTCTGAACAACCGTGATGGCCAGGATGCTTGCGATACCCAGAAGTACGGAAATCATGACGAATACCTGAATCATGAGGCTTGATACACTCTGACCGTTAAGTCCGCTGAGAAGATCCTCATTCTGTGCTTTCCAGTTCTCCACGACAAGTTCCTCACTATTTAACCGCTCTTCGATGGATGCGGCTATGGTATCGGCAGCAAAGACATCCTTGACCTGCATATTGATGCTGGATACGCGCTCGTCCATACCGAACATGTCCTGAGCAGTCTTAAGGGTTGTGATGGTCCATGAGCTGTTTAATGAAGAGACACCGAGGTTGAAGATACCTGTCACGGTGAAGGTCTGATTCTCTCCCTGATTTGTGAGAACCTCCAGTTCATCACCGACTTTTATACCTGCCTCTGTCTGAAGGTCGATTCCGATGAGCACTTCATAGTCATTTTCGGGAATCTCGCCTTCAACAATGCTCTCTTTGATGTTGTATAAGCTGTCCGCTTCTTCGATATCGAATCCTCGGACAAGGATGCTGTAGGTGTCATCGTCAATGCTGATGAGGGCTGGTCCGTCAGCTGCAACAGAAAGGTTGATGACTTCCGCTTCATTGTCTTTAATGGAGCTTAGAATATCCTCATAGTCCGAGATGAGCTTGTCCTCATTGTCCGCTTTAAGGGTAATCTGAGGCTGATTTCCGATGGTGGTGTCCACCAGCGACTTTTGAAGACCCTGAATGAGGGATCCTATAAATATCTGGACTGAGACACCGATTGCTATGCCCAGGGCAATAAGCAGGGTCTGTCCTTTGCTTGATTTCAGAAATCTTAATGCGATTCTAAATGGAAGTTTCATCTGTATGTCCTCCTGATATGGAAATGATGTCGTTGAATGTGGTGAGATAATAATCAGCATGAAGAATCTGTGCTTTCTCGCCAAGTTTTGCGATGGCATTGCCGCCAACGATGATTCTGACTTCCTTGTCCACCTTTCTGATTTCCTCAATGGTGTTTCTGGCTGAGATCAGATTATAGGGATTGGAAATGCTGATGGCGATGTAGTCCATCTTCTGGGATTTCACACCTGAGAGGAATACACTTTTTGGCGTGTTCCCACCGACAAAGGTGGCCTTGTAGCCCAGCATGGTGAAGTAGTCTGTGATCATTCTTGCACCAAGCTCATGATACTCTTCAACCGGACAGATGACGGCAATGTTCTTTTCACTGATCACGCCGAATTTGTCATCTCTTTCTTTCACAACGTAAGGGTAGCAGTTTTCGACGATGGTTCTGATGATGGAGGTTCTTATGTGTTCCTTCCATATATCTGCCTGAAGATCCCCGGTGCTTTCCATCATATTCAGTGAAGGTGTAAGTACAGACTCATAGACTTCTATGATGCTCAGGTGTTTATCTTTGAGGAGACTCATGACATATTTCAGTGATTTTTCTCTGTCTTCTGTTAAAATGATTGCATTAAACTCAGATAAGTAATTTTCCATAACACACCTCATGTTTATTTTATTGTATCTCTATAAGTGTTATGATATACCACGTTTTGAAATATTGCAAACAATTTAATTATATAAATTGCAATTTATCACAATTCGTGATTTAATAGAATCAGAAAAATAACCCGCAATGAAATAACACATTTTGAGAGATAAAAAGGAGGGATCGGTGCACCACATCATGGGGTACCGTAAAAGCAATGAATAATGAATTTTCCCTACGTATAAAAGAACAGAGAAAGAAACATGGTCTTACTCAGAAAGAAGCCGCACAGGCTTTAGGCATCGGTCAGACCACAATCGCAAATTATGAAAATGGAACCAGAGTGCCTGATCTTATGAAAGTCGGAGAGATTGCCGATCTCTATAATGTTTCGGTAGATTACCTTCTTGGCAGAGAAAGCTATGAAGTCAAGGCGGCCGAAGACAGGAAAAAGGATGAGATTCCGGATTACAGTTATGAGGAATACATGAAAAGTCTTCTTGACGGCAACAAGAAGCTGGTGAGAAACATTCTGCTCTCTTTTCTGAAAAAAGGGGTGCCGTCAGTGACCATCTACAGAGAGTACATTGAACGCTCTTTAAAGGAAGTGGGGGAGCTGTGGGAAAAAGGAACTCTTCCTATATGGAAGGAACATTTCATCTCCGAGCTCTCACTTGAGAACATGGCACTGATCAAAAGAAGGAAATACCAGGAAATCGAACCGGAGAGACCTATTCTTCTGATCACACCAGGAGCCGAGCAGCACAGTATCGGTCTGAAAATGATCGGCGATATGCTGGAGGCGAACGGTCATAACGTCATGTTCCTTGGAAATCTCATTCCGACAGATAACATCATTCATGCCATCAAGGACAGAAAGCCCTATGCCATCCTTCTGTCCGTCACTATGCCTTATCATATAGAAGCTGCAAAAATGCTGATCGATGTGATCAAGCAGAATTTCGGGGCGAAAGCGCCGACCATCCTTATCGGAGGAACCGCTTTTGACCATGTGGAAAATGTCGCCACAATTACAGGGGCAGATAAACACTGCATGAACATAGACGATATCGAGAGGAATCTGAGAAGAATATAGCTGAAAAAAGGCAGCCTGTTTCTTAAGGAAACGGGTTGTCTCAGCTCTTCGCATATCATACAATAGTGCATAGAAAGAAGGTGAGAGAATGCCCTACGACATGAATGAAGTACTGTTTGCATTTATGCTGACCATATTTGCCGGACTTGCAACGGGTGTTGGAAGTATTCTGGCTTTTTACACGAAAAAAACCAACAAGAAATTTCTTTCTGCTGCGCTTGGGTTTTCCGCTGGTGTCATGATCTATGTATCCATGGTGGAAATCTTCGTAAAAGCGAGAGATTCTCTTGAAGCTGCCCATGGTGCGAGCAGAGGTTATCTTTATACCACTCTGGCATTTTTTGCTGGAATCTTTATTATCGGAATCATCGACAAACTTGTACCTAAAGGTGAAAATCCTCATGAAGTCAAGGATCCTGAGGATATGGATGTCTCACCTGAAAAGAGGAGAGAAGCCCTTGAATCCAGCCATCTTTTAAGAATGGGGATGTTTTCGGCTCTTGCCATTGCAATCCATAACTTTCCGGAAGGTCTTGCTACCTTCATTGCAGCCCTTGAGGATCCGACCATGGGTATCAGTATTGCTGTTGCCATTGCCATTCATAATATTCCTGAAGGAATTGCCGTTTCTGTTCCGATCTACTACGCCACAGGAAGCAGAAGAAAGGCTTTCAAGTATTCATTCCTTTCCGGTCTTTCAGAACCTTTAGGCGCGATCATCGGATACTTTCTTCTGGCGAACTTCTTGTCCGAATCCATGTTCGGCATCGTATTTGCGGTGGTTGCAGGAATCATGGTCTATATCTCTCTGGATGAGCTTCTACCTGCTGCAGAGAAGTACGGCGAACACCATATCGCCATCTATGGACTGATTTCAGGCATGATGGTCATGGCGGCAAGCCTCGTCCTGTTCAGCTGACCCAAAGAGGAAAAGAGATAAATTGAAATTAAAAAAAATACAGTCATGGAGAATGAACCACATTCTCCATGACTGTATTTTTTTACTTACATAAGATTAAGATACTAAAATCAGCGGTTAAGTTTCAAGAGGAAATGAGTGGTCAGAAACAGATCCACATTCTCTCTCTGCACGGGGATATAGGAAAGTGTATGGGGTACTCCTAGAATGTAAGAGGTGCTGTCCATGCACTCGATGCGTAGGGTATATATTCTGGAGAGAAATCTCTTCTTCATGCTGATCTCTTTCACCTGAGATAAAGGGATGTGCAGAGTATCCTCCTTTTCCAGTTTTCTGCTCAGACTTACGAGGGTTATGTCACTGCCGCTAAATCCTGCAAAAACGGGGAAGACACAGCTTTTTTTATTTACTTTGATCATATCTCCGGCAAAATGGCCGTCGAATCGTTGTTTTTCTTCATAAGCTAGGGCTTCAAAAATACTGACCATTGCTTTGTATGCATTCTCTTCTATATCTGTCATTTTCACTATCCCTTTCGAAGCTTTTGAATCTGAGGATAAAATGAAAGTCATGCATGAGAAAAATCCTCATACATGACCTTAATCTATGGTCGGAGTGACAAGACTTGAACTTGCGACCTCTTGACCCCCAGTCAAGCACGCTACCATCTGCGCTACACCCCGATAGCCAAATCTAATTATATCCTATCACATATCAGGAATCAAGGGTAGTGATGAGCAAAAATGTGGCCTCTATCTTCGTCTGAAAGTTTCAGCCGTATGCACTTGTATTTTATTTCTGTTTGTCATATGATTACATGTGAATATGATAATATGAAGGAGGGAGTGAATGGAAACCCTGAAAATCATTAAAGCCCTGGGAGATGAAAACAGGCTTAGGCTCGTCAATATTCTCTATGAAGATGAGCTCTGCGGCTGTGAAGTGGAAGGAATCCTTCAGATGACCCAGTCCAATGTCTCAAGGCATCTGTCCAGATTAAGCGATGCGAAGATAACAGTTTTCAGAAAAGATGCGAAGTACAGCTATTACAAGCTGGATAAGGAAACACTGAAAGAGCATCCGATGATCGCTCTGACTGTTGCAGACCTTAGGAAAGAAAAAATCTATCAGGAGGACCTTTTAAGGCTCAGCGCCTATAAGACAAGAGGACTCTCCTGTGACACCATAAAGGAAAACATTCTGATGTTTACGACAACCGGTTAAAATAATAGAAGAAAGGCGGAAATATAAATGAATATGAAAAGAGAAATGACAGATGTGATGGCAGAGGGAACAGCAAAGCTTGTGAAGCCTGTGGAGATAAAAATCTATGAAAAGGCACTCTGCTGCGAAAGCGGTGTCTGTGGACCATCCGTGGATCCTGAGCTTCTAAGAATCACAACGACCGTCAGAGGACTGAATAAAAGAGGATTCAAAGTGAGAAGATACAATCTTTCCATGAGTCCTATGGAATTCACGAAGGTTCCGGAGGTCACGGAAATCATGAAAAATGAAGGAATAGAGACGCTGCCCATAACCGTAATGGACGGAAAAGTCGTGAAGAAATCCGGATATCCTACAGCTGAAGAATTTAAAGCCTGGACGGGTGTAGATCCCGTAGAATTGTCGGACGATGCCGGTAAGATGCTGACCCTTTAGACTGAGGAGGAAATCATGAACTTATATCAGACAGAACAATTTGAAGAATACAAGTATCTTTTCTATACAGGAAAGGGCGGTGTGGGCAAGACCTCCACTGCATCATCCACCGCAGTGGGTTTTGCCGAAAAAGGAAAAAAAGTGCTCCTTGTGAGTACGGATCCCGCATCAAATCTTCAGGATATCTTCAATATCGATTTTACAAAGGACATCACTGAGCTTAAGGAAGTGGAGAACCTCCATGTCATGAATCTTGATCCCATAAAATCCGCTGCAGAATATAAGGAAACTGTTGTTGCGCCTTATAGAGGGATTCTTCCTGAAAGTGCCATCATCAATATGGAAGAGCAGCTATCGGGGTCCTGTACTGTGGAAGTTGCAGCATTCAATGAATTTACGAACCTTCTATCCAATGAGGATCTGAGAAAGAAGTATGATCACATCATTTTTGATACTGCTCCAACCGGACATACCCTGAGAATGATTGAACTGCCTTCTGCATGGACAAGCTTTCTGGACAGCAACACTTCAGGTGCAAGCTGCCTCGGACAGCTCTCCGGACTTGAAGGCAACAGAGAAGTCTACAGAAATTCCATGGATGTACTGTCAGATGAAAGCCTCACAAAGATCATTCTGGTATCAAAGGCAGATGAATCTCCGCTTAAAGAAGCGGCAAGAGCCGGAGCCGAGCTTAGGGACATCGGGGTCGCCAATCTCACCCTGGTCGTCAATGGCGTCGTTATTGATGAGGATGCCAGGGGAATCCGACTGGAAATGAAAAGGAAGCAGGAAAATGCGCTTAGGGAGATACCTGAGTTTCTGAAGGATGTCGAGACTTTCTACATTCCTCTGAGATCCTACGATATGAACTCTCTTGCGAACATCAGACTCATGCTGAATAGCGTCTCGGGAAAACTGGTGATTGAAGAGCTTCATGCAAAGGAACACATGAGTCTTAAGGAAGTGGCCAGAGAGATAAGGGAAGACGGGACAAGGGTCCTCTTTACCATGGGAAAAGGCGGAGTGGGTAAAACGACCATGGCCTCAGCTATTGCTTTATACCTCTCAAAGGAAGGGATGAAGGTCCATCTTACGACCACAGATCCGGCGAATCACCTGAGCGAAACTTTATCCGGTAACGAGAACCTCGTCATCACCGCCATTGATGAGGAAGCCGAGCTTGCGTCATACCGTGAGGAAGTCCTTTCCAAGGCAGAAGGGGCATCCCAGGAAGATATCGACTATATTGAGGAAGATCTGAGAAGCCCATGTACCCAGGAAATTGCGGTATTTCGAAAGTTTGCAAAGATCGTCAAGGGAAGCGAAGAGGATATCGTCATCATCGATACAGCACCAACAGGACACACACTTCTCCTTCTTGATACGACAGAGAGCTATCACAAGGAAGTGGAAAGAAGCCAGGGTGACATTCCGGATGAAGTCAGGGAGCTTCTTCCTAGGCTCAGAAATCCGAAGGAGACGAAGGTCATCATCGTTGCACTTCCTGAGCCGACTCCGTTCCATGAAGCGAAAAGACTTCAGGAGGATCTGAAACGAGCAGATATTCATGTTTCCAGCTGGATCGTGAATCAGTCCCTGCTCTTAAATGATACTGAGGATGAGTTCCTCAGGGAGAAAAGCGAAGGCGAAAAGAAATGGATCAACAGCATCAGTGATGTGACAGAGGGAAGATACACTCAGATTCCATGGATCAGAGAAGATCTTAAAGAAGAAGGTCTGCTGAGACTCTTTCAGTCATAAAGTTTACAGTATTTTTCTATAATATTAACTTCCGGGATTTCACCCCGATGTATAATATAATCATCAAAGCTTAAGGCGAAAGGAGATTGAATGCCATGCTCGAAGCAAAGGACGCATACTGCACAAACTGTGAAAGGATCACCTATTTCATTCCTGTTGAAACAGGTTATGAATGCCAAAGCTGCAAGGCGATCAATACCATGCGGGGAATGAAGGATATTTCTGAAGACCCTGAGCTGAAAGCGGATACGGTTGTGGATCTGTACCAGCCTGATGATATCGAATAATGTGACAGGATAATGGGCAAGGATGTATTTCCTTGCCTTTTCAATTGATATGAGCGTAAAAAGAAGGTAAACTAAGAAAGTACATTAAAATGGAACAAGTATGCCATGGAGGAAAATGATGCTTTCGGATAAAGTATACGGATTTATCAAAGAGAAAAACCTGATCAGAGAGAATGACCGGATTCTTGTCGCTTTTTCCGGTGGTACGGATTCTCTTGCACTGCTTCTGATTCTTCATGAACTGAAGGAAAGCCTGAAGATTGAGATCGGTGCATGTCATCTGAATCATATGCTCAGAGGAAATGATGCCGACGAGGATGAAAATTTCACAAGAGAGATCGCCAGGAAGCTTAATATCCCTTACTACAGCGTGAAGACGGACGTTAAAGCCTATGCAAGAGAGAATAAGCTCTCACTTGAAGCTGCCGGAAGAGAGCGAAGATATGTATTCTTTAAGGATGTTATGGTAAATCATAAGTACGACAGGTGTGCGACAGCACATCATCTGGATGATCAGGTGGAGACAGTGCTCATGAACATCATGAGGGGAAGCGGTTTAAACGGTCTGACGGGAATGTCGCCTTTAAGGGAAGAATTTGTGAAGCCCCTGCTTTTTCTCAAAAAGGAAGAACTGGCAACCTATCTCAAGGAGAAAAACCTTGAGCCCAGAGAAGACGATTCAAACCTCGAAAGTGTTTTCAGAAGAAACAAGGTCAGAAACGAACTGGTACCGTATATCAGAGAGAACTTTAATGAAGATTTTCCGGAGACGATCTGGCGTATGGCGGAGCTTCTGTCATCTGATTCAGATTTTCTCGAAGAAACAGCCGAGGAAAAGGTGAAGAGCCTGCTTCTCTTTGAGGACAGTCATAGCGTCATCATCAGAAAAGAGGCATTTAACCTTCACCTGGCGATACTCACAAGACTCATTCAGAAAGCGCTGAAAAGGGTCAAGGGAAACCTTTCGGATATCGAAGAGATTCATATCAGAGAGATCATCGCACTGAAGGAGAAAGAGACCGGAAAGATCATCGACATCAAAGAGGGCATAACCGCCCGTAACGATTATGGACAGATCATTATTGAAAGAAAAAAAACAGCAGAAAGGGAAGAAAGTATGCTTCATGAGGAACTGACTATTCCAGGAACCTATGTGGTTGAGGGAAAAACCATAACCTTCAGATATGTGGGTCGGGATGAAATCGTAAAGGACAAGAAACTGAGATTCTTCAACGGAGATATCATTGAGGAGAAGATCATCGTCAGACACAGGGATGAAGGGGACAGAATGAGACCCTTCGGAATGAACGGCTACCGTAAACTGAAAAATATCCTGATCGACAAAAAGATCAGCAGAGAAGACCGGGATACTCTCCTTATCTTTCAGAACAGAAACGAAATCTTCTATATCGGTACCATGATCATCAGCGATGATTATAAAGTCAAAGAAAGCACACAGAAAATTTTAGAAGTCGGGATTTTTGAGGAGGAAAACAGATGATAGCAGATGATGTCAAGGAGATACTGATCAGCCGTGAAGAGCTGGCGGAAAAATGCAGAGAACTGGGCGTAAAGATCAGCGAAGATTTCAGAGAGAAGGATCTGGTTCTTGTGGGGATTCTCAAGGGATCAGTTGTATTCATGACTGACCTTATGAAGGAAATCACCATACCCTGCAGTATAGAGTTCATGGAGGTTTCAAGCTACGGTACAGGTGCTGAGAGCTCAGGTGTCGTGAAGATCAACAAGGATCTTGATATGGATATCACCGGAAAGCACATCCTGATCATTGAAGACATCATCGATACAGGACTGACCTTAAGCTATCTTGTGGATTACCTTAAAACCAGAAAAGCGGCAGGAATCGATATTGTCTGCCTGCTGGACAAGAAGGAACGAAGAACCAGAGAAATTCCCGTAACCTACGTCGGATATGAGGTTCCAGATGAGTTCATTATCGGCTACGGCATCGATTATGCGGAAAAATATCGGAATCTCCCCTATGTCGCTTCGCTGAAGGATGAAGTCTACAGGAAATAACAAATAATCCTTTATTATTTGATCATTTCCTAGTAGAATAAATAGTATACAATTTAATTGAAGAAGAGTCCCTTCTTTGATGCAGAAAAGAAAGGAGCAGGCAATGTCATCTTGCCTGATGAGAATATGAATACGAATCGAAAAAAGATACCGGGTATGTTCAGCTTTATCGCGGTGATCATGCTGTTTGTTCTGGCTTCATATGTGTTTTCCGGTATGGATGCGCAGCTGAATTCCATTTCATTCAATCAGTTCACCCAGGAGTATAAGGCGGATCTGATCAAAGAAATCAATATTTCCAGTGATGGCATGACCATCAAAGGAATCAAGAAGGATGGAACAACTTTCACCACCGTAGCAGCACCGGAAAGACTTGCACAGTTTCTGGATGCGGAAGGCAACGAGGCGGTCATCGAGAGATACTCGCCAAGATCCGATTTTTCCATCTGGAGCATTCTGACGCCTGTACTGCTTTTAGGGGGCGTAGCGTTATTCCTGATTTTTATGAACAAGCAGAATCAGAATATCGGAAACAGCAACAAAAGCGCAATGAATTTCGGAAAGAGCCGTGCCAAGATGGCGAATCCTGAAAACAGGACTGTGACATTCAAGGATGTGGCAGGTGCTGAAGAAGAAAAATACGAGCTCCAGGAGATTGTGGATTTCCTTAAAAATCCCAAGAAATATCTGGATCTTGGTGCAAGAATCCCTAAGGGAATTCTTCTTGTAGGTCCTCCGGGAACCGGTAAGACACTGCTTGCCAAAGCGGCAGCAGGAGAAGCCGGTGTGCCGTTTTTCAGCATTTCAGGATCAGACTTTGTTGAAATGTTTGTAGGTGTGGGTGCTTCAAGAGTCAGAGATATGTTTGAGCAGGCCAAGAAGAATGCACCATGTATCATCTTCATCGATGAAATCGATGCGGTGGGCAGAAAAAGAGGAGCAGGACTTGGCGGCGGACATGATGAAAGAGAACAGACACTGAATCAGCTCCTTGTCGAAATGGACGGATTCGGAATCAATGAAGGAATCATCATGATTGCGGCAACCAACAGACCGGACATCCTTGACAATGCACTGCTCAGACCAGGCCGTTTCGACAGACAGATCGCTGTAGGATATCCCGATGCCAAGGGCAGAGAGGAAATCCTTAAAGTGCATGTGAAAAAGAAGCCTCTGGGAGAAGATGTCAATCTTGAATCCCTTGCAAAGATGACCACAGGATTTACCGGAGCAGACCTTGAGAACCTGACCAATGAAGCTGCGCTTCTCGCCGTCAGGGCAGACAGAAAGTTCATTACCATGAAAGAGCTCGATGAAGCCATAACAAGAGTCATCGCCGGTACGGAAAAGAAATCCAGAATGGTCTCTGACCACGAAAGAAGACTGACTGCCTACCATGAAGCGGGACATGCGATCATCGGAAGAGTTCTTCCGAATATGGATCCGATCCATCAGATCAGCATCATTCCACGTGGAATGGCAGGCGGATACACCATGCATATGCCTACAGAAGACAGATCCTACATGAGCAAGACAAGGCTTCTTGACATGATGGTTTCTCTTCTTGGTGGTAGAGTGGCAGAAGCTCTTGTGCTTAAAGATATCTCAACAGGAGCCAAGAATGACATCGACAGAGTATCAAAGATTGCTCGCTCCATGGTCACAGAGTATGGAATGAGTGAAAAAGTCGGTACCATCTCCTTCGGTGAAGATCAGGAAGTGTTCCTTGGCAGAGACTTCTCCAAGGCGAAGACCATGTCCGACAAGATGGGTGAGCTCATCGATGATGAAGTCAAGGAACTTATCGATACCGCATATAAGAAAGCGGAAGAGATACTTGCCGAAAACATCGACAAACTGCATCTTCTGGCTGCTAAGCTTCTGGAACTTGAAAAAATCGAGGCGGATGAGTTCGAAGAGCTGTTTACCACAGGAAACATTACTAAGAGAGTTCATGCTGAAGTCTTTGCTGCGAAGAAGGATGTTTCTGAAAAGAAAGCTGTTAAAGCCGAGACAGAAGAGGACGACTTCAAAGGGAATCCGATTACTGAAAGCTGATCAGTCTGCCTTGGCATGACAAGAATAAATAAAATGAAAGGCAGAATATCTGCCTTTCATTTTGGATAAAGATGTAAATGATTACAAAAAATGCTTCCACTTGTTCACTCCCTTAACAAGTGGTGTTATAATTATAAGAGATTAGGAGGATTTTATGATAGATGAGACAATTATAGGAATGAAAAGAGTTGAAACAAGGACCGTAGAATCTCTTGATACAGCGCTCACCATGGGGTCAGGCGATCTTGAAGTCTATGCGACTCCGGCAATGGTTGCACTTATGGAGTATACCTCGAAGGAACTGATTCGTTCCTTTCTCGCACCTGAAGAGACCACTGTAGGCATCAGCCTTGAGGTGTCTCATGTCCGAGCAACACCTGTAGGACATGAAGTCAGCGTTTCTGCAGAGATTACAGAAGTTGACGGAAGAAAGATCACATTGAGCCTGGAAGCTCATGACGGAGAACATCTCATCGGACAGGGCGCTCACGTAAGAGTTGTCGTCGACAGCGAGAGATTTATGAGTAGAATCGGAAGATAATAACAATTACAGGAGGGTATATTTTTGAAAACAGATATTCAAATCGCACAGGAATCAACCATGCTGCACATCAGAGAAGTGGCAGGACAGATGGGACTTACAGAGGATGATCTGGACCTTTACGGAAAGTATAAAGCCAAGATCTCTCTGGATGTACTGAAAAAAAATCAGGACAAGGAAGATGCAAAGCTTATCCTTGTCACCGCAATCAACCCTACTCCTGCAGGAGAAGGAAAATCCACAGTCACTGTCGGTCTTGGACAGGCACTGACAAAGATCGGCAAGAAAGCGGTCATCGCACTTCGTGAGCCTTCCCTGGGGCCGGTATTCGGCGTAAAGGGTGGAGCTGCAGGCGGCGGATATGCTCAGGTTGTGCCGATGGAGGACATCAATCTTCATTTTACAGGGGATATGCATGCCATAACCACCACCAACAACCTTCTTTCAGCAGCCATAGACAATCATATCCATCAAGGCAATGCCCTCAACATCGACATCAGAAGAGTGCTTTTCAAGAGAGTCATGGATATGAACGACAGAGCACTTAGAAAAGTCAATGTGGGACTTGGCGGAAAGCCGAACGGTTTCCCAAGAGAAGACGGATTCATGATCACCGTTGCTTCAGAAGTCATGGCGATTCTATGCCTTGCCACTTCCTTAGAAGATCTGAAGGCGAGAATGGGTGAAATCATGATCGGCTACAACTATGCAGGAGAACCGATATTTGCGAAGGATCTCCAGGTTCAGGGAGCAATGGCGCTTCTTATGAAGGATGCCATCATGCCGAACCTTGTACAGACACTGGAAAATACACCTGCAATCATCCATGGCGGACCGTTTGCAAACATCGCTCACGGGTGCAACAGTATTCTTGCCACAAAGACCGCGCTGAAGCTTGGCGATTATGTGGTCACTGAAGCGGGCTTCGGAGCCGACCTTGGCGCTGAAAAGTTCCTGGACATCAAATGCAGATTTGGAGGTCTTAACCCAAGTGCAGTGGTCATCGTAGCTACTGTAAGAGCACTTAAGCACCACGGTGGCGTAGTAAAGGCTGATCTGTCCACTCCAAGTGTCGATGCGCTGAAAAAGGGTATCGTCAATCTTGAAAAGCAGATCGAGAACATCAGAAAGTTCAACCTTGAACCTGTTGTTGCCATCAACAAATTCGTGTCTGACTCAGCTGAAGAGCTTCAGTTTATTGAAGACTTCCTTAATGAGATGAATGTCAGAGTTGCACTCACAGAAGTGTGGGAAAAAGGCGGAGAAGGCGGAGTTGAGCTTGCAAAGAAGGTCGTTGAGATCGCTGAAAAGGCACAGACCTATAAGACACTCTATGATGTGGAGCTTTCCATAAAAGAAAAGGTGGAGACGATTGTTAAAGAAATCTACGGCGGATCATCTGTAGCCTACTCAGCGGCTGCGGAAAAGACCATCAGAGAAATTGAAGCTATGGGACTGGATAAAAAGCCGATCTGTATGGCAAAGACTCAGTATTCGCTGTCCGACAATCCGAAGCTCATCGGAGCGCCTAAGGGATTCGAAGTCAAGGTCAATGAGGTCAAGCTCTCCAATGGAGCAGGATTCATCGTATGTCTGACAGGAGACATCATGACCATGCCAGGACTGCCGAAGGTACCGGCGGCAAACAATATGGATATTGATGAGGACGGGAATATATTAGGTCTGTTCTAGAATATATGCTGAAAATGAAGAAGGTGAAGCCCTAACCGGCTTCACCTTTACTGCGCTATTATTTCTTTCGGTGTTTTTTGCGGTGCTCAGCCGGCGTGAGGCCTGTTTTCCGCTTGAAGATCTGCGAGTAGTAGGACTGGGAATTGAATCCCACGATGCTTGAGATATTCGACACGGAGTAGTTGGTGTTCTCCAGAAGATTTATGGATTCCTCGATTCTCTTTTCGATGAGGTAGTTTATGGGCGAGATGTCATACTGCTTCTTGAAGACATGGATGAGATAGAATTTATCGAGGTAGGTTTCATTTGCCAGAAGATCCAGAGTGATCGGGGAGGCGTAATGAATGTCGATATAGTTTCGGATGTAGGTGCACTCCTTGGTGGCATTCTTCTGGGTGGAAATGACAAGATTTGATTTGCTTCTTCGGATCACGTTCAGGATCAGGATATTGAGGAGATTCTGGCAGATGGTATCATAGAAATCGCTTCTGTTTTCCACTTCATGAAGAAGAAGATCCAGAAAATGCAGGATTTCTTCTCTGCTCTTTCTGTAGTTATGGATGCTGTAGTATTCCGAAATCTGATCATCCTTGTGCTCAGGCTCCAGTAGAAGAGAGAGTCCTTCAATGCCCAGAACGATATATTCCAGAGGATTGGAATCCTTGGAGGACTCTGTGTGCTGGACGTTGGCGTTCACGATAACAAGATCGTCCTGCATCACATGATAGGTCTCGCCTTCAATGAGGAAATTACCGGAGCCGCTGACCACATAGAAGAGCTCGGTAAAGGGATGACTGTGAAGCGTAGAGTGCCAGTCCATCTCGTATCTCGCTTTTGAAACATAGATGAGATTGGAAGACACTTTCTCGTTATTTTCATTGAGAATCTTATACAGGACATTTGACATGGATTGTTCCTCCATTTCATGGATATACAGGATGTCTTAGGGTCTTATGATATAATTATATTGCGAATCAGGATGAATAGCAATATAGTTAAAATTCGTGCCAATATACTGATACTAAAAACGTTTACGGGATTTTATACTAGAGATAACATAAAAAATATATTTATCAGGAGGATCTTATGAAAAAAATACTTACACTTCTTATGATGTCTGTCATGGCCATTTCAATTTCAGCATGCGGACAGAAAGCGGAAACACCGGGGACAGAAACTCCAGGCACGGAAACGCCGGTTGAAACACCAGCATCAGGAACCGAAGGTGAAGAAAAAGAGGAAAGAACATTAAAAGTGGCAGGGCTTGACGGAGGATACGGCACAGAGCACTGGAAAGCGGTTGCTGAAAAATTTGAAGACAACAATCCAGGGGTCACCGTTGAACTGACTCTTGAGAAAAACATTGAAGATGTACTAAGACCACAGATCCAGGCAATGAATGTACCGGATATCATGTATGTTTCCGTAGGAAGAGAAGGCATGATGACGGAAACCCTGATCAAGGAAAAGGCAGTCATGGATATTACAGACCTCCTGTCCATGGAAGTTCCAGGTGAAAGTGTGACGGTCGGGGAAAAGATCATCCCAGGATTTACAGACACATTAATCACCAATCCTTACGGAGACGGAAAAACATATCTTGCACCACTGTTTTATGGTCCTACAGGACTCTTCTACAACAAGACACTTTTTAAGGATGGCGGAGCGTATAAGCTTCCTGGTACCTTTGATGAGCTCTTTGCACTGAATGACAGCGCAAAGGCTAATGGAAGCGCACTGTTCACCTATCCGACAACAGGATATTTCGATGCGTTCTTCTATGCACTCATCAATGAAGTGGGCGGAGCGGAAGTATTCAACAAAGCCATGACATTTGATGCAGAAACCTGGAAGAGTCCAGAAATGACTAAGGTATTTGAACTGGTTGGAGAACTTGTAAAGCATAACCATGTGGATACAGTCGCTCAGGCGAACAACGAAGGCTTCACCAAGAACCAGCAGCTGGTTCTGGACAACAAGGCGCTGTTCATACCTAATGGAACATGGCTGCCAGGAGAGATGGAAAAGGCACCAAGAGCTGAGGGCTTCGAATGGGGATTCAGCGCACTTCCCGCAGTGGAAGACGGCGGAGACCGCTACTCCTACACTTTCTTCGAACAGATGTATATTCCAGCCGGTGCCAAGGAAGCAGACCTTGCAAAGGAGTTCATGGCATACATGTATTCCGATGAAGCGGCAAAGATCATCTATGAGAAGTCCGGAGCAGTAATGCCCGTGACCACATCCTCATCCTTCATGCCAGACAACGATCCGAACAAACTCTACTACTCTGTATATGATGACGGCGCAAAAGCTGCCATGGGCGGATTCCAGTCTGCACCAGCTGTTGAAGGTGTTGACCTTGTCAGCGGTACCGGTATCCTTTTTGGAACCATCAACTCAGTGGCTACAGGGGACAAGACAGTAGCACAGTGGCAGGCAGATGTTGTCGAAGCTGTTGAGAAAATCAGTGCGGCAATAGGCAACTAACGATTACTTTCATTTATAATTACGGTGGGAGATCAGTCTCTCACCGTATATTAATTAGAAAGTCAAGGAGCTTAAGATGAAAAAAGATAAAGCGTTAAAAAGATTCATTGCAATATGCGTGAGCCCTGCACTCATACTGATGTCTGTGTTCATGGTCTATCCCACGATCAATGTATTTGTCATGTCACTCTATAAATGGGGAGGACTCTCAAGAAACAAAGAGTTTGTGGGTTTTAATAACTTCAGAATCCTCATTACCGACAAGAATTTCATCAAGTCATTCCAGAACACTCTCCTTATCGTGGTCCTTGTGACCATGATCACCCTGTCCATCGCACTGGTCTTTGCATCTATTCTGGTCAGGGAAAAAGTCAAGGGACAGAATTTCTTCAGAATCATCTTCTATATTCCGAATATCCTGTCTGTTGTCGTCATATCCTCGATTTTTTCAGCCATTTACGATCCCAGCATGGGACTGCTCAATGGATTTCTGAGGCTTTTCAAGGGTCAGGACTTCGTCAATATCCAGTGGCTGGGCAACCAGAAGATCGTCATCTATGCCATCACCATCGCCATGATCTGGCAGGCGGTGGGATACTACATGGTCATGTATATGGCCAGTATGAGCAGCATCCCGCTGCATCTCTATGAAGCGGCAGAGATTGAAGGGGCAGGTAGAATCACGCAGTTCTTTGTGATTACTCTCCCCCTTGTCTGGGAAACCGTGAGAACTACACTGACGTTCTATGTCATCAGTTCCATCAACCTCAGCTTTCTGTTTGTCAAGGTCATGACCTCAGGCGGCCCTGACGGGGCGTCCAATGTCATCCTGAACTATATGTACAATCAGGCTTACACAAACTCCAGTTACGGCTACGGCATGAGTATCGGAGTGACGATCTTCCTGTTCTCCTTCATTCTTTCATTGACGGTGAATAAGCTGACAAAACGCGACATCTATCAGTATTAAGGAGCAGAGAGAAAGAGAATGAATAATAAAAAAAGAAAACCGAATCTGTATAAGATGTTCATCTACATGGCACTCATCGCCATGGCCATCACGATCATTGTACCTGTAGTGTGGGTATTCATGGCCTCTGTCAAGGACAACAGCGAATTTTATACCAACCCATGGGCATTTCCCAAAGGTCTGAAGCTGTCCAATTTTCTGGAAGCCGTCGAGATCGCAAATATGGGTGAGTATTTCCTGACTTCCGTCATGGTGACCACGCTCGCCATCATCATTCTTCTTCTGGTTTCGATCCCCTGTGCCTATGCACTGGCAAGATTCGACTTTAAGGGAAGCAGGCTGCTCAATGCATTTTTTCATGCAGGAATTTTCATCAATGTGAACTACATCGTAGTGCCCATTTTTCTTATGCTTTTGGACTGGGATATCGCGCTGCGTGCTGGAAGCGGCATCGGATTTTTTCTGGACAACAGATTTGTCCTGGCACTTGTCTATGCGGCGACTGCGATTCCCTTTACCATCTATCTTCTTTCAAACTATTTCAGAACCATTCCGAAAGATTTTGAAGAAGCGGCAAGTGTGGATGGTGCCGGACACTTCAGGACCATGGTCACCATAATGATTCCTATGGCAAGACCAAGCATTGTAACGGTGATTCTGTTCAATTTCCTGGCGTTCTGGAATGAATATATCATCGCACTGACCCTCATGCCCAACGGAACAAAAACTCTTCCTGTGGGGCTCATCAATCTCATGCAGTCACAAAGAGGTGCGGCAAATTACGGACCGATGTATGCGGGACTTGTCCTAGTCATGCTGCCCACACTCATCCTATATATTCTGGTCCAGAAAAAATTAACTGAAGGTATGACCGTAGGAGGCGTAAAAGGATAATATGAGCAAGACAAAAGGAAATTTAACATTACCAAGTGAAAGCGGGTTCCTGGATGAAACCGTAGAAATGATGGAGAGGTGGGGTGCAGACGCCCTAAGAGACAGCGACGGTACAAAGCTCCCCGATGAAATCAAGAACCTGGATGCCAAGATCTATACCACCTATTTTGTCAGCAGAGGTCACAATGATTTCTCAAGGGAACATATGGATGAAACTCAGAGCATATACCTCATGACAAGACATAACGTGGCGACAGAGGAGGAACTCACCATTTCCATTATGGACGGATACTACAGGGAACAGGTTCAGCCCAACTACAGCTATGATCCTAAAATCTTCTGGGAAGTTATGGACAGGACTCTTGATCAGGTTGTGGACAGCTCTTTATGGACTGTGGATGAAGAAAAGAATACCGTCACCCTTAACCATACCGAGCCTTTTCATGAATATACGGTATCCTTCCTTGTTAAAGCCATCTGGGATCCCACTCAGATGTATAACCACATCACCAATAACTGGGGCGAAAAGGAACATGATATTCCCTTTGATGTGAGAAAGAAATATTCCAATGAATATATCCACAGCTATATGGAAAAGTGGCTGGAGGAAAATCCCAGAACTGATGTGGTGAGGTTCACGACTTTCTTCTATCATTTCACTCTGGTATTCAACGAAAAAGGAAAAGAGAAATTCGTAGACTGGTTCGGTTACAGTGCAAGCGTCTCCATTGAAGCGCTTGAAGCGTTCGAGAAAGAAAAAGGATATCGCCTGAGACCTGAGCATATTGTGGATAAAGGATACTACAATACAGCCTTCAGGGTGCCTACAAAAGAGTATCTGGATTTCATCGATTTCCAGAGCAGATTCGTGGCTGATGAGGCAAAGAAGCTTGTGGACAGGGTCCATGCCCATGGCAAGGAAGCCATGATGTTTCTTGGGGACAATTGGATCGGTACCGAGCCCTACGGAAAGTATTTCAAGGAAATCGGTCTGGATGCCGTCGTGGGATCAGTCGGCGGGGGAGCTACCCTTAGAATGATCTCAGGCATTCCAGGCGTGAAATATACTGAAGGGAGATTCCTTCCTTACTTCTTCCCGGACACCTTCAGAGAAGGCAATGACCCGACCATAGAAGCCAAAGAGAACTGGCTGTCGGCAAGACGTGCCATCTTAAGAAAACCTGTTGACCGGATCGGGTACGGTGGTTATCTCTCCCTTGCATATCAGTTCCCGAAGTTTGTGGACTATATCGAGTCAGTGGCCGATGAATTCAGAGACATCCACGGAAAGATCGCAGGGGTAAAACCTTACACCGGCATCAAGGTCGCCGTACTCAATTCCTGGGGAGAGCTGAGGTCCTGGCAGACCCATATGGTCGCCCATGCGCTCTGGTATAAGCAGATCTATTCCTATCTTGGGGTTCTTGAAGCCCTCAGCGGAAGCTCCGCAGATGTGAGCTTCATCTCCTTCGACGATGTGAGAAAAAACGGCGTTCCAGAAGATGTTGATGTCATCATCAATGCAGGAGATGCCATGACGGCATTTTCAGGAGGAGAGGAGTGGCTGGATCCGAAGCTGGTTGCGACCATAAGAAGATGGATTCATGAAGGCGGCGGATTCATCGGAATCGGAGAGCCTTCTGCTGTACATCACGGCGGACGTTTCTTCCAGCTGGCCGATGCTTTGGGCATCGATAAGGAGCTTGGCTTCAGTCTGAGTACGGACAAGTATTTCAGGACACCTGTAGAAGACCATTTCATCACAGAAAACACCAGAACAGATATCGACTTCGGTGAGGGAATGAAAAATATCTATGCGCTGTATGAGGACACGGAGATTCTCAGTTATCATGACGGTCAGGTGGAGCTTTCCGCTCATGATTATGGAAGAGGAAGAGCGGTCTATATTGCAGGGCTGCCTTTCAACATGGAAAATTCACGCCTTCTTCATCGTGCGATGTTCTACTCTGCACACAAGGAGAAGGACATGTCTGTGCTTTATGCGGACAACATCGAGGTTGAGGTGCATGGCTATCCTTCCATAGAGAAATATGCTGTAGTAAACAATTCGGACAGACCTCAGGAGACAACAGTCTGGGATCATGAAGGAAAAGAGACCTCATTAGCACTTCATCCTTCGGAAATCAGATGGATCAGCTACGGAGAAAAGGCATGAGAAAATCAGTTTTAGAAATCATCCTTTTATTATCCGGAATCATCCTTCTGTTTTTCGGATTCGGAAGGGAAGGCATGAAGGGACTTCTCATTATGACGGGTGGGCTCATATTGATGCTCACATCACTTTACCTTTACAACAGAGCAAGAAGATAGAAAAAGAAGCACATATCGAATCACGGAGGTAAACCCATGAATGGGAGAGAAGAAAGTAAGCTCAGTCTGGTGGTCATGGCTGCCGGGATGGGATCAAGATTCGGTGGGCTGAAGCAGCTTGAACCTGTCGGACCATCGGGTGAGTTCATCCTTGAGTATTCAGTCTACGATGCCTGGAAGAGCGGTTTCAGGGAGCTCATCATCATCATTAAAGAAGAAAACCGGGATCTTTTTCATGAAGCCATAGGCAGGAAAATCATGAATTTCATGGAAGTGAAGTACGCTTTTCAGGACATCAAAGATATTCCCGATGAGTTCAGGGAAAATGAAGAAGTAAAGAAAAGACAGAAGCCCTGGGGAACAGGGCATGCTGTTCTTGCTGCCCGGAAAGAAATCACATGTCCTTTCATGGTCATCAATGCAGATGATTTTTATGGAAAGGAGACTTTCTCTGAAATGGCAAGGATACTTACAGAGATTCCGAAGGGGACAGGTGCCATCGTCTCCTATCCGCTGGAGAGGACGATGACAAGAAGCGGCGGCGTGTCCAGAGGTCTATGCAGCACGAATGAGGCGGGATTTCTGACGGATGTCGTTGAACATACGGATATCCGGTATGAAGAGAACAGAATTCTTTCCTTTGGAGAAGAAGTTATGGAGGTTAAGCCCGATACTCAGGTATCCATGAATGTATGGGGATTTCTGCCGGAAATTCTGCCCCTTCTGTCACAGGAGTTTACAGCGTTTCTGGAAAATATCCGTGATCCTCTGAAAGATGAGTTTCAGCTGCCCTCGGCAGTAAGCAGTATGATCAGAAAAAACAGTATCCGGATCCTTGCAGGAAGAAGCACGGAAAAATGGTACGGGATCACCTATAAAGCGGATAAAGAGACAGTGAAGCTGGGGATAAAAGAGCAGACAGATAAAGGAAGATATCCTGAAAGGCTATGGGAGGATAAAGATGGAAGATAAAATGTATGAACTCATCGGAAAGTTCAGTATTGAAGGCGAGCCGGTGGACGTCATTAAGTATGGACAGGGTCACATCAATGATACATATAGGGTGACCACAAAGCTTCAGGATGATCAGGAAAAAAGATATATTTTCCAGAGAATCAATCATACCATCTTCAAGGATCCCATAAGGCTTATGGATAACATCAGAGGGGTCACAAAGCACATCAGAAAGAAGACTGATCTTCTTGGGGGGAATCCGGAAAAGGAGTGCCTCAACGTAATCAGTACAAAGGAAGGAAATCATCATCTCCTCAGTGGGGGAGAATACTATAGGGTATATGACTTCATAGAAGGGGCAAGAACCTATCAGAGAGTCGACGGCCCAGATGATTTCTATAAATCCGGACAGGCTCTAGGAAGATTTCAAGAGCTGCTTTCCGACTATGATGGAAGGACGCTGCATGAAACCATAGAAAACTTCCATAATACGGAAGCACGTTTCAAGGACTTCACAGAAGCGGTCAGTGAGGACATTAAAGGCAGAGCGGCAGTATGCAGAAAAGAAATAGATTTTTTTCTGGAAAGAGCATCGGATACGAAGATCATCAATCGTCTGATCCGTAATGGAGAGCTCCCGATAAGAGTCACGCATAACGATACGAAATACAATAATGTCATGATCGATGATCTGACCCGTGAAGCTGTCTGCCTTGTGGATCTCGATACGGTGATGCCCGGTGTGTCTCTTTACGATTTTGGGGATTCCATCCGGTCAGGAGCGACAACTGCTCTGGAGGATGAAAAGGATCTTCGTAAGGTGAATTTCGATCTTTCCTTATTTAAAGCCTATACACAGGGCTACTTAAGTACAGGCGGTTTTCTTACAGAAACCGAAATCATGTATCTGCCTTTTTCGGCTAAAATCATGACCTATGAATGCGGAATGCGTTTTCTGAAGGACTATATCGAAGGGGATATCTATTATAAGATCGAGTATCCGGAGCATAACCTTGACCGTGCGAGAAATCAGATCAAACTCGTTAAGGATATGGAAAGAGATTATCAGCAGATGATTGAAATTGTGAGAGAGAGCATTTAGCTCTCTCTTTTAAGTGAAGCGGAAGATTTCTTCTGATTTATATGCAATAAGCTAAGTGTTCATGACCGAAAAGTATGAATTTGTCCTTTTACTTGACAAACCAGTAGTTATTGCTAAAATTATATTGTTCAAAAACATAACAACAGAGAAAATGATATCGATCAGCAGCTTTTTAGCTGCTTTTAAATTATTAAGGGAGTTGTCTTATGATTCTGTTAATAGATGTAGGTAATACAAATATTGTCATGGGTGTCCATGACGGCACAAAAATCATCAGTGATTTCAGGCTTTCCACAAACAGCATGAAGACCTCGGATGAGATCTCCATTGATGTCATCAGCCTGTTTCAGCTGAATAAACTGGAACCGTCAAGTATCGACGGAGTCATCATATCTTCTGTAGTCCCTAATGTCATGTATTCACTGGAAAATATGGTGAGAAAAGTGTTCAAGGTGACCCCGATTGTTGTGGGTGCCGGGGTGAAGACAGGAATCAATGTAAAGACAGACAATCCCAAAGAAGTCGGTGCAGACAGAATCGTCAATGCTGTGGCTGCGTCAGCCAAATATAACAGAAGTCTCATCATCATCGATTTCGGAACAGCCACGACCTTCTGCTCCGTCAAGAAGGATGGAACTTATCAGGGTGGTATCATATCTCCGGGAATCAAGATTTCTGCTGATGCACTCTTTGAGAAGGCAGCAAAGCTTCCACGTATTGAGCTTATGAAGCCGGATACCGTCATCGGAAAGAACACAGTGGTCTCCATGCAGTCAGGACTTGTTCACGGCTACATCGGACTTGTGGAACATCTTGTTAAGCTGATGAAGAAGGAAATGATGACAGATGATGAAGAAGAACCGTTCGTTGTTGCAACCGGCGGATTCTCAAGACTGATGAAACAGAGCACAGACTGTATCGATGCGGTGGAACCTAATCTGACCCTGGAAGGGCTGAAACTGATATATGATAAAAATAAGAAATAGTATACTGGAGAGCAACGTCTTTCTTGCACCCATGGCTGGCGTAACGGACATATCTTTTAGAGAAATCGCCATATCCATGGGCTGTTCTATGGTATACTCAGAGATGGTCAGCGCAAAAGCGCTCCATTACGGCAGCGAGAATACGAAGGAACTCCTTCGTATATCACCTAAGGAAAAACCCATAGCCGTGCAGCTGTTCGGAAGCGATAAGGAGATCATGGCAAGAATCGCAGGTCATCTTGATGAGAACGAGGATATTGTCCTTCTGGACATCAACATGGGCTGTCCTGCACCTAAGCTGGTCAAGAACGGTGAAGGGTCATCCCTTATGCTTGATCCGAAGAATGCGGCAGAGATCATAAGAGAAGTGAAGAAGACGACGACAAAGCCTGTTACCTGCAAGTTCAGGAGAGGCTTCAAAAACGGGCAGGAAACTGCACTTGATTTTGCAAAAAGAATGGAAGATGCCGGAGCGGATATGATCACTGTCCATGGCAGATTCAGAGAGCAGTACTATTCCGGTAAATCGGACCGTGAGATCATCAGAAAGATCAAAGAGAGTGTTTCCATACCGGTTATCGGAAATGGAGACATCTTTACGGGTGAAGATGCTCTGGAAATGTTTGAAACCGGCTGCGACGGTATCATGGTTGCAAGAGGCGCCCTAGGAAATCCATGGATTTTTGAGGAGATCAGTGCAGCACTTGAGGGAAAGCTCTATGAGAAACCGGGCTTCGGCGAAAGACTCGATATCCTTATGCTGCACTACAGAAGTACACTTGCCTATGACGGCGACGCCAAAGCGGTGAGAGAGATGCGAAAGCATATCGCATGGTATCTTAAAGGGATGCCCAGCAGTGCAGACATCAAGGATAGAATCAATCACGAAATCGATCCGAAGATCGTTCTTGGAATACTTGGCTCCTATAAGGAGAAACTGGTTGAAACAGCTAAAATCATTGACATATAAGGATAATGTAACTATAATAGAAAATCAAATAAACCATTAAGGGGATTTAAAATGAGTGAAGCAAAAAAGTATATCATGACATATGAAGGTGTCAAAAAGCTGGAAAGTGAACTTGAATTTTTAAAGACAGTAAAACGTAAGGAAATCACCGAGAAAATCAAGGTTGCACTTGGTTATGGGGATCTCAGTGAAAATTCCGAGTATGATGAAGCGAAAAATGAGCAGGCTTTTGTCGAAGGCAAAATCAGCCAACTTGAAAATACACTGAGAAATGCAACCGTCATCGATGAAAATGATATTTCATATGATGTGGTCAGCGTGGGCTGTAAAGTTAAAGTATACGACTTTGAGTTTGATGAGGAAGTGACCTATACTCTTGTGGGATCAACAGAAGCGGATCCCATGAACTTCAAGATCTCAAATGAGTCGCCAGTAGGCAGTGCACTGATCGGACACAAGGTGGACGATGAAGTTACCGCAATGGTTCCAAATGGAACAAGCAAGTTCAAGATAATCGAAATAGGAAGAGAGTAGGTGTAGTTTTGACTAACGAAGAGAACAACATTATAGAACAGGAGTACAGCAGACTGCCAGAGCAGGAGCTGCAAAGAAGAGATAAGCTGAAGGCGCTGCAGGAAGAAGGACAGGATCCTTTTGATGTGTATAAGGTGGAAGTTACCCATAACTCCAGAGACATCAAGGAAAATCATGAAGAACTGGCTGGAGTCCTCATAAAGACTGCAGGAAGACTCATGAGAAAAAGAGTGCAGGGTAAAGCGGGCTTCTCAGATATTCATGACAGAGAAGGTAAGCTTCAGTTATACATCAAACTGGACAACGTTGGAGAAGAGAAGCTTAAGTTCTTCAAAACTCTTGATCTAGGTGACTGGATAAGTGTTGAAGGCGAAGTCTTCATCACAAAGACAGGAGAGGTATCTCTTCAGGTGTCATCCTTCGAACTGATTGCCAAGGCACTGAAGCCGCTTCCAGATAAGTGGCATGGCCTTGTCGATCCGGACATCAGATACAGACAGAGAGAAGTGGATCTTATTGTAAATCCTGACGTCAAGGAAAAGATGATCAGACGTACAAAGATCATAAGAGAAATCAGAAACTACCTTGATGCTCGTGGATACCTTGAAGTGGAAACACCGATTCTGTCCCCTATAGCAGGCGGAGCAGCAGCAAGACCGTTCACGACCCATCATAATGCCCTGGATATCGATATGTATCTTAGAATCGCTACAGAGCTGTATCTTAAGAGACTGATTGTCGGAGGATTCGAAAAGGTTTATGACATGGGCAAGAACTTCAGAAATGAAGGGGTAAGTTTCAAGCATAACCCTGAGTTCACCATGATCGAGCTTTATGAAGCCTACAGCGACTATAACGATATGATGGACCTTACAGAAGATCTCATCTCCTCCGTGGCACAGAAGGTTCTTGGAACCATGGTCATAAACTACGGAGAAACAGAAATCAATCTTACTCCACCTTGGAGAAGAGTCAGCATGGCGGATATCGTCAAGGAAGAAACCGGTGTCGATTTCGCCACCATTACACTCGAAGAAGCCCATGCCTATGCGAAGAAGTTCCATATGCAGGATGACTTCAAGTATGACATCAGCCATACTTCAAAGGGTGATGTCCTGAATGCGATGTTCGAGAGATTCTGTGAAGAGAAGCTTATTCAGCCGACATTCATCTACGACTATCCGGTAGAGATTTCACCTCTGACCAAGAAGAAGAGAGGAAATCCGGAGTATACAGAAAGATTTGAAGGATTCATATTCGGCAGAGAAATCTGTAATGCATACTCAGAGCTTAACGATCCGATCGTTCAGAGAGACAGATTCACTCAGCAGGCAAAGGAAAGAGAACTTGGTGATGATGAAGCGTACATGATCGATGAAGAATTCATGAGCGCACTTGAAACAGGAATGCCTCCAACAGGCGGACTGGGTATCGGTGTAGACCGTATCGTCATGTTCCTTACAGATGCACATTCCATAAGAGACGTCATACTCTTCCCGACCATGAAACCACAGGAATAGAAAACTTCAGGAGATCTTCAGCGAAGAAAAAGCTGAGGGTCTCTTTTTATTTGCAAATGATTCTTGACAATATCGTGTATCGATAGTAATCTTTAGTTAGAAATATCGTTACTCGATATTATAAAAGGAAAGGTGGTGAAGGGGATGGCAAGAGATCAGTTTCAGACCCTGACAGAGCCGATGTACTATATTCTTCTTGCTCTACTGGAGGAAGTCTGTGGCGTGGACATTATGGAGAAAGTCGAGGGACTTTCAAAGGGGCGAATTGCAGTAGGGCCTGGAACCCTATATACGCTTCTGGATAAGTTCCTGAAGGTGGGCATGATTGAAGAAACCAGGACGGAAGGCAGAAAGAAAAACTATATCATCACCGAAGAAGGGCTGGGTGCTTTAATTAAAGAGCAGGAAAGACTAAGAACGCTCCTTGATGATGGAGTGAGACTTGTGGATAGAGCAGGGAATGAAAAAGTCTGGAGGGGAAAAGATGTTTAAAAAAGATCGGAGTAAAAGAATAAGGAAAAAGGTCCTGCTTTTCACGTCGACGCCTCTTGAGGTGTCCAGCCTGGAAGCTTTCTTTGAAAGGATGTCCGAGGAAGGGTTTATTGTAAAGGATGCCTTCGGATCATTTTATTTCTTTGAGGAGGCAGTGCCTAAAAAAAGAAAATTCTACGTGGACTATTTCTACAAAGCTTCTTCCATGGATATAGGCCTTGCTCCAGCCACTGAAGACTATCTGGATTACTGCAGAAAAACTTCCTGGACCCATGCTTTCAGCCACCGGAAGATGCAGTGTTTCTATAATGAAGACCTGAATGCACCTGGCATAGAAACGGAAGACGAATTTCGTTTTCGCTCCATATATAAGGCGGCTCTTCCAGAAGTTCTGCCTATACTGTTCACGGTGATCGTATTCGGATTTATGGGTGTGCAGTTTATCGAAAGCGCTTTGTCACAATATACTCAGTTTTCATTCTTCCTATCCTCAACGAATCTATTCGGTTTACTTCTGGGTGTCCTCATACTTGGATTTCAAAGTATCTTTGAAATCTGTCGTATCACTGCTTTTTATCTGAAGAACAGGAAGGCTCTTATGAGAGGCGATGGACTGGTGCTTGCTTCTCCGGAGAAAGCGGAGAAGATCGTGAAAGCAAGATTTTACGGCAAAGCCCTTCTTCTTATACCCCTGACTTGGATTTTAATGGACACTTTGACCGATTCATCTGCTGTGTTCTACAGCATGGGCATCCTTGTCGGACTTCTTCTTCTTTATACGGGTTTTACGAAGACGCGGTTCTCATCGAGAAAAGCCAACATTTTCGTGCTGGTTTTGATCACCTATATTCTGATGCTCTCAAGCACCTGGATTGTTTCGCAAGGTGCATTCGATAATGGAAACATACAGGGATACGAGATTCTTTCAATGGAAGAGCTTGGTTACCCTGCCGAACCAGGGTATAAGGAAGAGGAGTATATAGAGAAAGAGAGCGGGCTCCTTGCCTCTCATTTGAGTTTTTATAAAGGAATAACCTGGGAAGACTATCCTGCTTCGATAAGCGATGTCCAAGGTGTTCTCCCGTTTTACGAGGTGAGCAGTTTTGAAAGCTCAGTTCCATGGGTGATGAGTAAGTATCAGGAACTTTTCATGGAAGAGGGCATGATTGAGGAATCCATTGAAGAACAGTATCCTCTTCTGATCGAACTTGGCTATGAAGGGGTAGTGCTCAGGCAGCATCCATTACATAGTGCTCGTATGTTTCTTAAGAAGGACCACAGCATTCTTGTAGTGAGTACCCATGAACCTTTCTCTGAAGAAAAGGTTCTTCAAGTTCTTGAACTGGTGGAAGTTAAGCACTAATTTTGAAAGAACATAAAAGTGAGAAGTCGATGCAAACAGATTTTCGGGTTTTGCAACGACTTCTTTATTCCTATCTAAGATATTGTGTGCTTCTTAAATTCGATAATATATGCAATAGTAATAGAGCGATAAAATTATGTTGAAGTTCTTAGAGAAACATAGTATTGTGGTGAGGAAAATAGTTATACAACATAATATTGATAGATAACTAAGGAGGGTAAAGATTGAAAATTGATGATGTCATTAACAGATTTAATTCAACTCCTATTCTATTTATAGGATCTGGGATTTCAAGGCGATATTTGAATATGCCTGATTGGAAAGGTCTTCTGGAACATTTTGCGAAGTTGGTTTTTAATGATCCTTTTGTCTATAGCTCTTACGAGAATAAAGCTTAAATATTAGAATGCAAAGCTGGCATAATGCCTAAAATTGCAGAATTGATTCAAAATGATTTTGATGCGAAATGGTTTGTCGATCCTAGTATTAGAAAGGTTGATGGTGAAATTTTAAGTCAAATAAAAGATAGTGGATTATCACCATTTAAGGCTGAGATTTCAACATATATCAAACGGAAGACAAAGGTGGTATCTGCATATCAAGATGAAGTGAATATGCTTGCAAAAATCTCTGAAAAGAGTATTTCGGGAGTAATTACAACCAACTATGATTCTCTTCTTGAAGAAACATTAATTGGATTCAGAAAATATGTTGGACAGAATGAGTTGATTTTTTCTGCCATTCAAGGGATTGCCGAAATATATAAAATTCATGGATCAGTAGAAAATCCGGACAGTATTATTATTAATGAATCAGATTACTTAGCTTTTGATGAAAAGAGTACTTATCTGGCTGCAAAGCTGATGACGATTTTTATGGAGTACCCAATTATTTTTATGGGATATTCTGTAAGTGATGCGAATGTACAGAATATCATCAGGTCTATAGTAAGTTGCCTCGATGAAAAGCAGATCAAAATGCTTGAGGATAGGTTTGTATTTGTTGAATACAAGAAGGATATGGTTGGTGTTGAGGTAAATCCATTCACAATAATGATTGATAATAAACCTTTGGGGATGAGAAAAATGATATTGTCAGATTTTATGATATTATATCGTGCGATGGATACCAAAAAATCAAAGCTTCCAGTAAAAGTTTTGAGAAGATTTAAACAAGAATTATATGACTATACAATTACAAACGTACCAACCGCAAATTTAAGAGTTGCCGCGTTGGATGACAGTCGGGTGGATGACGAAGAACTTGTAATTGCGATTGGAAAAGTTTCGGACCTAGGACTTAGAGGACTTAGTGGAATTGATACAAATGAGTGGTACCGAAATATTGTTTTAGATGATTTAGAATTCTCTTCTGATGAACTTTTAGAGTATGCTTTCTCTAAAGTTCTTAGTCAGAACTCTGGAAAATTGCCAGTTAATAAGTATATTGTTTCGGCTACTAAAGAATTCCAAGAGTGCAAGGAGTTTGCGCAGAAATGGAAGTTTGATAACATAATTTCACCAACTATTCAAAAAAGCAGAAATTGCCTTGGTGGATACAGCTCTGTAAAACAAATATGGAATCTAGAAAAAGGTTCATTGGAACGAGCAACAAGGTTAATATCTCATCTTGAAAGGGCTCAAATTGATGTTGTTGAATTAGAAAGTGTTCTTAAAGAAATATTTGAGGAGGACTATAATTTATTGATAAATAGTAATCCTCCCATTAGGACAAACGTAAGAAGGTTAATCATGGTATATGATTTATTGAAGTGGGGAAATTAAAAGAGCCTCCAGACTCAAGCATTTGTAAACAAACACCGTACTGGAGACCCTTTTTGTTGCGACGCACCTATCAGAGTCAGCATCTATATATAGACACCTTTCTGTTCAGCACAATAGTGATTTAAGTTAATAAAATAATTATACAGATAGGTATGCAACTTGTAAACACCTAAATAATGTATTTAACTTGAACATAAAATTGGGTACAAGTGTAACAAATATCAAAGCGATTTGAACACAACTCCACATTAGTTCTGCACTGATATGAGTTATCCTAAAGAAGTGAGACGTTGATCTTGGCCATCTCTTCTCTGATTTTCTCAGGCCAGATGCTGCTCTGAACTTCTCCGATATGGTATTTCTTCAGCAGGAACTGACAGATTCTGGACTGGCCGATTCCGCCACCCATGGTCTGTGGAAGTTCTCCTTCAAGGAGCTGTCTGTGGAAGGGAAGGCTCATACGGTCCTCTTTGCCTGATTTTCCAAGCTGTGAAAGGAGCGCTTTCCTGTCTACTCTGATGCCCATGGATGAAAGTTCTAGAACATCATCATGAACGCCGTAGTAGAAGAGAAGATCGCCGTTCAGCTGCCAGTCATCGTAGTCAGGGGCTCTTCCGTCATGTTTTTCTCCATCAGGAAGAAGATCACCGATTCCGATGAGAAAATATGCACCGGTTTCTTTGGCAAAGGCTCTCTCTCTTTCCTTAGGTGTTTTATCCGGGTACTTTGCATAGAGTTCTTCTGTTGTGATGAAAGTGATGGTCTCAGGAAGTTCAGGGGTAAGAAACGGATACTTTTCTCTCAAGAGAATCTCCGCATCTTTGAAAATGGAATAGATGATACGCACGGTATCCTTAAGGGTTTCAAGGTTTCTGTCTCCTTCACCGATGATCTTCTCCCAGTCCCACTGATCCACATAGATACTGTGGATGCGGTCAAGGGTTTCATCACGTCTTATGGCATTCATGTTCGTGTAGAGGCCTTCACCCAAAGTGAATTCATAGTCCTTCAGGGCTTTTCTCTTCCACTTGGCAAGAGACTGAACGATTTCCACTTCTTTGCCTGTATCCAGGATATCAAAGGCTACAGGTCTTTCGATACCGTTCAGGTCATCGTTGATACCTGTTCCTCTTTCCACAAACAGTGGAGCGGAGACTCGTGTAAGCAGCAGTCTTTCAGAAAGCTCATGCTCAAAGAAAACTTTGGTCAGTTTGATGGCCTTCTGGGTTTCTTTCAGGGTCATGGTCGGTTTGTACATGGCGGTTTCCTCCTAAAATAAAAAATTCCTCTCCATCCCACAATAGGGACGAAAGGAAAGGCTCTTCCGCGGTACCACCCAGTTTAGCTTTTTATAAGCTCGCTTTTAAGATACAGACATGGTTATTGTCGATATCCGACTCCTATAACGGGGAGTTCCGGCCAGGTCTACTCGTTACCTTTCCTCTGGCAGCTCCGAGGTGTTCTTCAACCATGTTCATGTACCAGGATCACACCATCCCTGACTCTCTTAAACCTTAACCATGATTTACTTCTCTCATCTATGCTTTGTTATATTTCATTATAAGAACTTTCAGGCTGGAGTCAAGAATTATTTTTCGGATTTTTTGTATTGTGCCTGATTTATTTTTCGATTTAAGCCTTGCATTTATCTTTATCCTTGGTATAATAGTTTTTGTAATGACGTTCCGCGATAGCTCAATGGTGGAGCACTCGGCTGTTAACCGATAGGTTGGAGGTTCGAGCCCTCTTCGCGGAGCCATTTTTTTTAATTGAATATCTGCATTGAGAAAGAGAAGTAGTCATTCCCGATTTTTAGAGAGTATCCGGCAGGTGTAAGGATATATTAAGGATGACGAAGGGCGCTTTTGAGTAGAAATGGTATGTAAGAGCAGGGCTTATGCCAAGAAGGGTGGAACCGCGGATTATAAAATCCGTCCCTTCATGGTATAGGCTCTTTTTAGTTATTTCAGCATATATTGGAGGATGATTGTTATGGAAAAAACCATGGATAAAATTGTTGCCTTAAGCAAGGGAAGAGGATTTGTCTATCCTGGATCCGAGATCTACGGTGGGCTCGCTAATTCCTGGGACTACGGTCCATTAGGCGTTGAACTGAAAAACAACATAAAGAAGGCCTGGTGGAAGCGATTCATCCAGGAAAGTCCATACAATGTGGGACTTGATTCCGCGATCCTCATGAATCCGGAAGTCTGGGTGGCATCAGGTCACGTGGGCGGATTCTCAGATCCCCTTATGGACTGCAAGGAATGTAAGGCAAGATTCAGAGCGGATAAGCTTGTGGAAGACCACATGACAGAGCAGGGCGTTGAATATGCCTCAGCTGACGGATTCAGTGAAGAAGAGCTTAAGGGTTATATGGATGAGCACGGCATCGTGTGTCCGAAGTGCGGAAAGAAGAACTTCACGGAGATCAGAAAATTCAACCTGATGTTCAAGACATTCCTTGGCATCACAGATGATTCAAAGACAGAGATCTACTTAAGACCCGAAACCGCTCAGGGTATCTTTGTGAACTTCAAGAATATCCAGAGAACCTCAAGAAAGAAGGTTCCATTTGGTATCGGACAGATCGGTAAGTCCTTCAGAAATGAGATTACACCGGGTAACTTCATTTTCAGAACCAGAGAATTTGAACAGATGGAACTGGAATTCTTCTGCAAGCCAGGAACAGACCTTGAATGGTTCGAGTACTGGAAGAAATACTGCTGGGATTTCCTTCTTGATCTTGGTCTGACTGAAGAAAACATGAGAATGAGAAACCATGCACCGGAAGAGCTTTCTTTCTACAGTGTGGGTACAGCAGATATCGAATTCAGATTCCCGTTCGGATGGGGAGAGCTTTGGGGGATTGCGGACAGAACAGATTATGACCTAAAGCAGCATGCAGAGCACTCCAAGGCAGACATGAACTACCTTGATCCTGTAACCAACGAGAAGTTTGTGCCTTACTGCGTGGAACCTTCGGTAGGTGTAGACAGAATGCTTCTGTCATTCCTGTCGGATGCGTACACAGAAGAGGAACTGGAAGGCGGAGATGTGAGAACAGTGCTTAAGTTCCATCCGGCACTGGCTCCTGTTAAAGCTGCGGTTCTACCGCTGTCAAAGAAGCTTTCCGAGAAGGCTCTTGAAGTCTACGAGCAGCTATCCAAGCATTTCAACATCGAGTATGATGATGCGGGAAGCATCGGAAAAAGATACAGAAGACAGGATGAGATCGGTACACCGCTCTGCATCACAATAGATTTTGATACTTTAGAAGATCAGTCAGTTACAGTGAGAGACCGTGATACCATGGAACAGATCAGACTTTCTGTGTTTGATCTGGCTGACTATATCGAAAAGAAACTGGAATTCTAATAAAGACGGATAAGATGGAAGTATGCTGCTTCCATCTTATTTCCGTTATGCCATCAGGCAGATCAGGAGAGAGCGTTTGCAGTTTCAGAGAAATCAGATAGAATGAAAGTAGAATTTAAAGGAATCAGGAGGAAACATGAAAGAAAACAGCAGGAAAAAAACGTCTCAGAAACAGGTTGCGGAGACATCAGCTAAAAAGACTGTGGATAATGTCTACAATCTCATCATGGCCAATGCCATGTTCATCCTATTCAATATCCACATCCTGATTTATCTTATCTTTATCGGACAGCCGGAGAGCATCGGAACGTATTACCTCACCATGGGTGTATTAAGTCTGAATCTTGTGCCCAGCTATACCGCTCTCCTTTATACTGTGATGGCCATGAAAACCGAAAAGAAAAGTGTCGTCCGTCTGTTTATGGAAGGATACAGAAAGAGTGTAAAAACGGCTCTTCTCATCGGTGTGATCGGTACACTCATCATCACCTTCAGTCTCTACAATAATCTTTTCTTTATGATTGAAGGAATGGAATCCGCCTACTTCGCATCTCAGATGGGGATTTTCTTCACACTGTTTGCAGCTGCAGCTGCAGTGCCTGTTATGGTCCGTAATGATGGCGGGAAGTTCAGAGAAATCTTCAGAAAAACAAAAGACAGCTTTTTCAGACTCCTTTTAGGCGCAGCACTGGCTGTGCTGATTATGGGTCTATCCATATTCTTTGCACGCTATATCGTGTTCCCGCTGATATTCGGGTTCGGACTGGCTGCAATGGCTCAGGAAGCATTATCGGAAAAAGTACTGGCTCCGAAAAGAAAGGTAAGGAAATAAGCAATGAGCATAGATTTTAATCGTTTCAAACAGGATATTATAGGAAAAAAAGTTGGTGTTGTCGGACTTGGTGTGAGCAACATCCCGCTCATCAGATATCTGCTTACTTTAGGTGCAGAGGTCTACGGCTTCGACCAGAGAAAACTTGAAGCGCTTTCTCAGGAAGTGCATGATTTCAGAAGTGAGGTCAGGCTTTCCTTAGGAGAGAACTATCTTGATGATTTGAAGGGTCTTGATATGATCTTCAAGACACCGGGGATGCGCATTGACCATCCCGCTCTTCTAAGCGCAAAGGAAGAAGGCGCAGTGATTACTTCAGAGATGGATGAGTTTCTCAAGTACTGCAGCGCAAGAACCATCGGAATCACCGGAAGCGACGGAAAAACCACGACTACAACTGTAGTGGGGGAAATTCTGAAAAAAGCAGGCTATCATGTATATGTGGGTGGAAATATCGGGACACCGCTCTTTACAAAGCTTGATGAAATCAAGCCAAGTGATGTGGTTGTTCTGGAACTGTCGAGTTTTCAGCTCATGACCATGACGAACTCACCGGAAATCGCCATCGTGACAAATCTTTCGCCCAATCATCTGGACATGCATAAAGACATGCAGGAGTATATCGAGGCGAAGATGAATATCTTCCGTTACCAGAAACCTGGAGATCTCCTGATTCTCAATGAAGACAACGAAATCACAAAATCCTTTGCCCCACTTGCTAACGGGAAGGTGGAGTTCTTCTCCTCAAAGAATGAAAATGAAGATGCATACTTCAGCGACGGCAGTCTGTACCTGCGCTATGAGCGTATTGTGGATCTTTCTGAAATGAAGGTGAAGGGCGTACACAATGCTGAGAATTTTCTTGCCGCATTCCTTGCAGTGGAGGATTTTGTGCAGAAACCCATCATGAGAGAACTTGCACTTTCCTTCCCGGGCGTCAAGCACAGATGTCAGTTCATAAGAGAGCATGAAGGCGTAAGATATTATAACGACTCCATCGCCTCCAGTCCCACAAGAACTCTTGCAAGCATCAGCTCACTGGAGAAGAAAGTGAATGTCATTCTGGGCGGCTATGACAAGCAGCTTGACTTCGCTCCTCTTGCGGAAGAAGGATATAAATACATCAAAAATGCCATTCTGGTGGGTGACACCCGCCATAAGATCCAGGAATCATTCAGAACTGCATCGAAGAAGTCCGGACAGCAGATCCCCATACATATGGCTGAAACCTTTGAAGATGCAGTGAAAAAGCTGAGAGCGATCAGCCAGGAGGGTGACCTTGCGATTCTTTCACCGGCCTGTGCAAGTTTTGATCTGTTCAGGAATTTTGAGGAACGAGGAGACCGGTTTGTGCAACTGGTCAATGAATTCTAAAAAATATTACGGTTCATCGTTTTTCTGACTCTATTTAATTGTATGAATGCGGATTTTAGGGTAAAATTTATGAGAAGCAGTAAACTAAAGAAACGGGTATAAGATTTGGCCTTTAAGGCTACAGGAGGGTAAAATGAACAACAATACCAACATTAAAAAAATCGGGATAATGACTGGTGGAGGAGATTGCCCAGGACTTAATCCAGTAATCAGAGCAGTGACAAAGACTGCAATCAATGAGTTCGGATGGGAAGTCGTCGGTATCAGAAACGGATATAAGGGACTCTATGAGAATGACTGGGTGAAGCTTGATGAGAAATCGACATCCGGACTCCTTCATAAGGGCGGAACGATGCTATACAGCTCCAATAAGGACAACCTGTTCCATTACCTGGTGGAAGAAAACGGCGAAATGGTTTATAGAGATGTATCAGATGTTGGTGTGGAAAACATAAAGAATCTGGGCATCGATGTCATGTTCATCGTAGGCGGAGACGGAACACTGACCTCAGCAAGAGATTTTGCGAGAAAAGGCGTTCAGGTTATCGCGATTCCAAAGACCATCGACAATGACCTTGCTTCAACAGATACGACATTCGGATTCTCAACTGCTGTAAATGTGGCAACAGAAGCTCTGGACAGACTTCATACCACAGCGGCATCACATCATAGAATCATGGTTCTTGAAGTTATGGGCAGATATGCCGGATGGATCGCTCTTCATGCCGGTATTGCCGGAGGCGCGGATGCCATACTTCTTCCTGAGATTCCTTATGATATCCATAAGGTTGCTGAAAAGATCGAAGAGAGAAAGCAGAAGGGAAAGAACTTCTCTGTCATCGTAGTGGGAGAAGGTGCAAGACCAGTTGACGGCGAAGTGGTTGTAAGAGACGTCATAGAAGATTCACCGGATCCGATCAGACTCGGCGGCATCGGAATCAAGGTTGCACACGATCTTGAAAAGCTCTGCGGAAATGAGACAAGAGCAACAATTCTTGGACATCTGCAAAGAGGCGGAAGCCCATCAGCATCAGACAGAATCCTGTCCACAAGATACGGAGTTGCTGCGGTAAGACTTGCAGCTGCCGGTAAGTTCGGAAACATGGTGACTTTAAAGGGAGACAACATGTCCTATGATTCCCTTGAAAATGTCATCGGAAGAAAGTCAAAGAATGTCAATCCGACAGGAGAACTAGTGGAGACTGCAAAATCCATCGGTATTTCTTTCGGAATATAGAAACACAGACAAAGAGCTGTATCTTTAAAGAGATGCAGCTCTTTTTTTGTCCTCCATTTATGATTCTGTTTAGGACGTCTGAAGATCATGACTACTGGAAAACTACTGGAAAACAAAGAAAAGATTGACAGAAACATATAAATTGCAAACGATTACTTGTTGTGCACACGTTTGCATGATATAATCTGAGCAAGAAAAAACCCGAAGAATAAATTAAAGGATAGGTATTTTTATGCGCAAAAACAGAGTATATCGTCATGTGGGGTTAATGCTTCTGCTGGTGTTTCTACTGACACCCGTCTTGTCGCTGAAGGACATCACAACCGCCAGGGCGGCGAATGATTTGGAGATCACGGTTCACTATCAGAGAGCCGATGGAGACTACGAGGACTGGAACCTGTGGCTTTTTGAAGAGGGAGGTCAGGGGGAGGAATTCAGGTTCTCAGAAGAGGATGAGTACGGAAAGACCGCTGTTGTAAGGAAAACCTCCGAAAAAACACGATTCGGTTTTCTTGTGAGAAAAGGAAACTGGGTAGAAAAAGACATCGATACAGACCGGTTCTTTGATACCGCCGGAGGAAAAGCCGAAATCTGGCTGAAATCAGGAGTTCACATCGGATGATGACTACGGAAAGCTTGCCGTGATCGGTATTGACGCAGCAGATGTTCAGGAAGTGGGATTCATCGTCAGAAAAGGAGAATGGGAAGCGAAAGATGTGGATATGGACCGCTTCATCTCCATAGGCAAAGCCAAAGATGGTGTACTGGATGTGTACCTTCTGGAGAAGGATCCGAATATCTACTATGCAGAAGAGGATGTAGATCTTTCGCCGAAAATTCTTAAGGCCGAACTGACCACGGTAAACAAGATCAGAGCAGATCTGTCCATACCCATGACGCTTCTTCATGACCAGAATGAAGGATTAACCATAAAATCCGGTGAAGAAGAAGTGGAGATACAGACCATCTATTTCTCTGAAGGTGGAAGACCGGAGACCTCCACTCAGTTGGAAATCCTGCTTGCTGAGCCTCTGACCCTTGGAAAAACCTATACGTTAAGCAAGGAGGGTTATGGTGAAAAGGACATCATGATGAGCGGGGTGTTCTCCACAAAGGCATTTGAAAATGCGTATCATTATGACGGGGAGCTTGGTGCAGTCCATGAGCCGGGGAAAACGACATTCAGGCTCTGGGCACCGACAGCAACCAGTGTCGCGCTTAATCTGTTCACCTCAGGAAATGAAGGTGAAGCCTATGAGACCATAAACATGGAGAAAAAAGAAAGGGGCGTATGGGAAACTGAAGTAAGAGAGGATCTTCATGGCGTGTACTATACCTACTCTGTGGAAAATCTCGGTGTCATCCAGGAAGCGGTTGACCCTTATGCAAGGGCAGTCGGAGTAAACGGTCTAAGAGGTATGGTTGTGGATCTCGACAAGACAGATCCTCTTGGATGGTCAGAGGACAGTAAGCCTGAATTCAAGGAAGGCCTCATCGAGATGAGAAAAAATCATCCTGCTTTCCATATGGACAGTGCAGATGAAATCAGAGAACATCTCTCCTTCATTGATATGCCTAAGGAGAAGATGGTGGGTTACAGACTGGATGGAGCTGCTGTCGGAGACAGCTGGAGCGAAATCATTGTGCTCATGAATGCAGGTACAGACAGTGTCAGCTACACTGTCGAGGGAAGCTGGGACATTATGGTCAATGGCGAGAAAGCGGGAACAGCACCTCTTGCCTCAATTGAAGGCGAAGTGGAGGTGCCGGAACAGACGCTTATGGTTCTGGCAAAATCTGCCGGAGAAACACCATCTCCAGCAGAAGGGGAAAAGACTTCAGACGGTCAGGATATGATGCTGATCATCATCCTGATTCTAGGCGCAGGCCTTGCAGGCTATATCATCTATAAAGGCAGAGTAAACAGAAAGGCCGCATAATAGGCAAAGGATCAAGAGTCATCTTTATAAAAGAGCTTATCACTTTTCCTTTGACGCTTTTTTTCCAGTGCCATATCCACTACAATAGAAAGAAAAGCGCAAGGAGAATATATCATGGAAAGTAACAGAAACAGTCAGCCTGTGATCAGGATCCTTCATGCCAGCGAAGGGAATCTCAAGGATGTGTCGCTGGATATCCCGAAAAACAGTCTGGTGGTGTTTACCGGTCTTTCAGGTTCAGGTAAGTCGACCCTTGCAGTTGATACCCTCTATCAGGAGTGTCAGAGGCAGTATCTGGAGGCCATCGGTTATCAGGGCATCAGAAAACCGGATGTGGAATCCATCATGAATCTGTCCCCTGCAATAAAAATCGCCCAGAGCGAATACCATAAAAACCCAAGATCTTCTGTGGGTACCGTAACCAATATCTATACAGAGCTCAGAATGATCTTTGAGAAGCTGCATGAAAGATCCTGTCCATCCTGCGAAAAGATGATTCGGTCATCAGAATGCAAAGAGGAGCTGGAGAAGAACGGGAATGATTTCAAGGTTTATATGTACTGCAGCAGGTGCGGACATAAAATGGAGAAACTCACAAGAGGCCACTTTTCCTACAATACGAGAGAAGGCGCCTGCGAAACCTGTCATGGTCTTGGTGAGGTGCTGAAAATCAATATGGAAAATATCCTCAATGAAGATCTCTCACTGGAAGAAGGTGCAGTATCATACTGGGATCATGCCTATAAAGACTATTCCATAGGCAATGTCAATGCGTCCTTCAGGTATTACGGTCTGGAGGCATCAGGAAACAGACCGGTCAAAGCCTATAATGAGGGGCAGAGGATCCTTCTTCTTTATGGAGCAGAAAGCGATGAGGCAAAAGCCCATTTCAAAGACGTCCAGGTGCCCAGAAAGGTTTCTGATGGACGGTTTGAAGGAATTCTCACGACAATGTGGCGCAGACTCGATGATAAAGGAAGTGTGACAGCCCAGCTTGAGCCTTACTTTATCTCGGGAACCTGCGACAGCTGTAGCGGAAACAAGCTGAAGAAGCTGCCCGGATCGGTTGAGGTTCACGGAAGGACCATCACCTCGCTTTCTCTGCTCTCACTGATTGAGCTTCTGGAGTGGATAGAGGGTATAGAAAAGGAGCTGAGCAGTTCCGAGGTATCCATGGTCAGTGTCTATCTCAGTGACATGAAGACAAAGGTAAGAAGACTTGTCAGCGGTGGGATCGGTTATCTGTCTCTTGACAGAAAGACCATGACGCTCTCCGGAGGAGAAGCCCAGAGGATGAAGCTTGCGGCGACTCTTGACTCGACACTCACCGGAGTCATCTATATCATGGATGAGCCGACTGTAGGGCTTCACCCGAAAGATACAGAGGGTATCATGAAGATCCTGAAAAATCTGAGGGATCTGGGCAATACGGTCATTGTCATCGAGCATGATACAGATGTCATGAAAGAAGCGGACCATGTCATTGATATTGGTCCGGGAGCGGGAAAGTATGGCGGCGAAATTATCGGACAGGGTACGTATGATGAACTTCTGTCTCTTGAAAGCTCTGTTACTGGAAGGTACTTAAGTTCTGAGCACAAAACAGTACATACCTATAGGACCCATGATGACGGGTATATCGAAGTCAATGACGGGTCAATGTTCAATCTGAAGTCTGTCCATGGGAGGTTTCCGAGAAAATGCCTGACCTCAGTTACGGGGGTATCGTGGTCAGGAAAATCCACTCTTGTATTTGAAATCCTTGCAAAAGGAGATTCATCGGAGAAGCAGAACATAAACAGGGTAAGCGGGACACAGGACTTTGACAGCATCGTCATGGTAGAACAGTCTGCTCTGAGCAGAATGAAACGCTCGAACGTGGCAACCTATTCCGGAGTGTATTCGGATGTGAGAAAACTGTTCGGAACGCTTATAGAGGCAAAAGAACATGGACTAGATGCCAAGCACTTCTCGTTCAATACAATAGGTGGCAGATGTGAAAGGTGCGAGGGACTTGGCTATGTCACAAGCAATATGCTCTTTTTCGAGAATGTGGATGTGATCTGCCCGGAATGCAATGGAAAGCAGTTCAACGATCAGGTTCTTTCCGTGAAATACAAGGACCACTCCATACATGAAGTGCTGAAACTCTCTGTTGAAGAGGCCGCAGATCTTTTTAAGGAGAAGAGAGGCATGAAGAAGATTCTTGGACTTCTTATGGATGTCGGCCTGGGGTATCTGGAGCTGGGACAGACCCTTACAACGCTTTCTGGTGGAGAAGGACAGAGACTGAAGCTTGCCAAAGAGCTGATTCAGAGTGAAGGAAAGAAGATCCTGTATCTCATCGATGAACCCACAACTGGGCTTCATCCATTGGATGTGGAGAGGTTTCTGATCCTTTTGAACAGAATCGTTGATGCGGGCAATACAGTAGTGGTCGTGGAACATAATATTCAGGTGATCGAGGCTTCGGACTGGATCATCGATCTTGGGCCTTCTGGTGGGATATATGGAGGAGAAGTCATAGCCATGGGTACACCGGTGGAAGTGGCAGAAGATAAAAATTCGGTAACCGGAAAGTATATCTATGCCCGATAACTTGAACATCTAGAACAGGATCAGAGCACATCATGAGGCGGAAGTTGTGCTCTGAACTTTTTTTGAAGTTTCATCAACAGCATTGTCCTTGCAAGGTGTGGATAAAGGCGGTTTCACTGAAATTATTTGTGGAAAATAGTTCATTTTTCCATTGTATTCATTTATCTGCTATGGTATTATATCTAAGTCAGCGATTTAAGCAGATGACATTGACAGATTCTGCAAAAAAGTGATAAGATATAAGAGCTCGCTTGAGTGAGCAGAAAGAAACAGTTCTTTGAAAATTAAACAGAATATAGGTAAAAAACAAAGTGAACTTCTGAGCA